>JACMKN010000003.1 GCA_014380135.1 Deltaproteobacteria bacterium | reverse complement strand
CTCTCCGTTGAAAGGATGATGTCTCCGTACCAGGCTTCTGCACTCCCGCCGGTATTATCAGTGTCGGTCATGATGGCAATTGCTCCAGCTTCCGGAGGGTCGCTTCCGAACATGAGACGGTAGTCGGCAAACAGGTCGCGCTCCTCAGTCAACCATTGACCGGCTTTCCCGTTACCGGATTCCACAGCTACCATTTTGGAGTCGGCGGCATACGTACTTGGAACAAAGTTCCCCTTGGCCAGTTTATTCGCCCAGATATAGTTGATCGCTTTCATCTGCCAGAAATATCGTCCCTTGAAGATGACATACACACGTGCGGCATAGTCATCACCACTCTTTGATTTCTCGTCTCCGCCCTTGATCTTGTGGCTGATTTTCCAATCCCAGCGTAAGAAACGATGCTTCGAAGGTTGAAAACGAATCTTTCTGATCAATCCGGAGGCCGAGCCATGGCTGACAGCCTTGACAACGGTACGGCCCTCTTCTTTTACCAGGCGGTATTCGGTCGTCCCTTTGAAACTCTTTGACTCCCAACCCGCAAGCCCCTCCCCGTTGAAGCGGCTGACCGGTATTTCATCCGCACTCGCGAGTTGCACAAATACAGACAGGAAAGCAATTATTATCCCGATGGCCATCACGGTAGCAATGCTCCGGTACAGCTGGAACCCTCGCCTGCGGTGCAGCAGTAACAGTGCTGGGAAAGCAGGATCTTTTTCCCGTTCATGCCGGCCCCGTCCAGCTCTGAGATCGTTATTTCAGAGCCGTCATCAGCGGTAACCGGCATCCCCAGAGCCTGATTGAAATCGCAATTGTAAATTTTACCCTGCCAATCGACACTAATCAGAGTCCGGCACATGATATTGCCAGCCGCCTCGGGATTGAATCGTCCAGCCAGCATGCGCAGATATTCAGTATAGGTACCGGCGACTTCCAGATGCTCCCGGAAACGCCCGATCGGAGCGTTCGTGATGGTGAAAAGATGGTTGAAGACGATCTCGTGGCTGGCTGACAGTTCTGTCTTGTAAGCTGCTTCCAGACCCTGCTGACTGCCGGGGACAAAATCCCCTCCCGGATTGTAGACCAGATCGAGCTCCACTTCTGTTCCATAACCCAGTGAATTCAGCCGTTTCAAAACCTGGATGCTTTTCTGATAGACACCCTGGCCCCGCTGATGGTCGACATTCTCTTCCAGATAACAGGGGAGCGAACCGATGATGGTCAGCTCATGGCTGCGGCAGAACTCCGGCAGCCATTCCCACCCCTGCTCGGCCATGATCGCCAGATTACTGCGCAGCATCCGGCGGGGCGTCAGACCTTCTGTCAGCTCTATCAAATATCGGAAGTTTGGATTCATCTCCGGACAGCCGCCGGTTATATCCAGGGTAAGTTCAGAATGACGCTTGAGATATCCGGCAATCTGCCCCATGACATCCGTTCCCATAATCTCGGCACCACGACTGGAAGCGTTGACATGACAGTGCCTGCAATGCAGGTTGCAGAGGTTGCCCAGGTTGACCTGCAGGGTTTGGAGGCTTTCAAAGGTTTCGTACTCAGGATTTACCGCCTGCAGGCGGTCTTTGAATGAAAGTACCATAATACGGCATCGACTCCTTTTGCTGTTTCCGGGTTTTTTATGGAACATCGGCCGTAATGTTAACACACAAGCGGGTAGATTTATCAGGCCGCTGACGAATGAAAAAAATATTATTACTGATATAACGTGACAAACAGACGTGAACACGTATATTTAAATCAAGTTCATTACTGCTCCATCTTGTCTTTCAGGCCGATGAAGGGGCAAAGACAGCGCCAGATACCAAGTTGCAATCAAAATGAGTACCAGGCGGCAAGGAGAGTGTCGACCGAAGCGTACAATAAGTACGTTGAGGAGCCACCGACGAAGCCAACAACGTAATCGTTTGATTGCGACTTGGTATGAAGTGAAGTTTCAGACCGTCCTTCATCCAGGTACACACAGGTAATCATGAAAATATTTTGCGCCATATTGATGATGATATTGCTCCCGCATTTGGCTTTTGCGCTGGAAGTGCCGCAGCTGCGTGGTCGTGTGAATGACAACGCGAACATGCTTTCTCCCGGTGCGTCGCAACGGCTGGAACAGACGCTGGCCGACTTTGAAAGAAGTGACTCTACACAAATAGTCGTGCTTACCATTAATTCTCTGGAAGGTGAAAGTCTGGAGGAATACTCCATCAAGGTCGCAGAGGCGTGGCGAATCGGGCAGACAAAACTGGATAACGGCGCAATCCTGCTGATTGCAAAGCAGGAGCGCAAGATCAGGATCGAGGTGGGGCAAGGTTTGGAAGGAGTGCTGACCGACCTAGTATCCGGAAGGATTATCCGGGGTGATATTTCCCCCTATTTCAAGAAAAATGATTATGATGCAGGCATAACGGCCGGCGTTTCCTCTATCATGCAAGTTGTCAAGGGGGAGTATCAGGCTCAGCCACGCGACCTGAAGCAGGGTAAAAAGAGCGCAGAACCGGTTTTTACCCTGCTTGTTTTTCTTCTGGTGGCGGTTGTTTTCCTTGGCTCGCTATCAAAATATCTGGGGGGTGCCGCCGGCGCGGCCGGCCTGTCGCTGATCGGCTTTTTAACATTTCCGGGGCTCGGGATTCTTATTCTGGCGCTTCTGGGCGCCGCAGGTTTTATCCTCGGTCTTGTGATCTCTTTCCTGTTCGGCGGTGGCGGGCGTGGCTCCGGCGGGGGATTCGGCGGGCCATTTCTTGGCGGTGGATTTGGAGGTGGCTCGCAAGGTGGAGGCGGTTTTGGCGGTTTTTCCGGCGGCGGAGGAAGCTTTGGCGGCGGTGGAGCATCGGGAGATTGGTAGATGACAAGTAAAAAAGCCGATAATTTTTTCAGTGAGTCTGAAAAGCAGAAGATCAGCATCCTGGTTAAAAAGGCCGAACTCGAAACGTCCGGCGAGATTGCGGTCATGGTTGTGGATGGAAGTGACAGTTATCGGGAAGCCGAAATTCTGGGCGTTCTTCTTCTGTCGGCTTTTATCGCCCTGATTGTCGCCGTTTCGCTACATCAGGTCACAATCTGGTCATTTATTCCGGCTGTTATCATCTTCTGGTATCCGGCACTTTGTTTCATGCGCAGATTTCCTCGTTTCAAACTCGCGCTTGTGGGGAAAAAACGACTGGAGGAGGCGGTTCGTGAGAGAGCCATACGCGCTTTTTTCGAGAAAAAGCTTTACCGAACCAGGGAGGAGACCGGCATTCTGATCTTTATCTCGACCCTGGAACACAAGGTTTGGATTCTGGGTGATCGCGGGATAAATAATCGGATTGACCAGCAGATATGGCAGACACTGGCTGGGGATCTGGCAGGTAAAATCAGGGAAGATCGTGCCTTTGACGGGCTTTGCACTGTCATCGACAAGCTGGGCAAGGTACTAGAGGAGCATTTCCCAAAAGCTGCGGATGACACGAACGAACTGCCTGATGAAGTGATAGTTTAAAGCTGAACATTCAGATCTTCCCGTTTCATATTGAGTTACAATGCCGGACTCAACACCAAAATCCAAGCCGAATATGCTGTCTTTCAATGTGGTTTTTTGAATCGTAATGGCTGTTCTCATTTGTTTTATAAATTGGACACTGGCATCAAATAGCTGCCCCATCGGTCACCAATCCATTTTCCATGACGTAGAGCCGGTCGGCCCATTCCCGAGCCCAGCTTCTCAGTCCATCCCCTGTCAACGCCTGCGGCTGATTCTTTATCTTCAGGGAATTGGACTGATCCACAATCTGGTTTGCCAGACGCCGGTAATAGTATGACTGGTTGGAGAGCGGCGCGGCCTCGATTACCGTCTTTCCATACAGTTCGCACTGCCGGACCACAAGTGAGCGTGGAACCCGTCCCAGAGTATTAGTTCGGGTATGTTTCGCGAAATCGCTGATCAACGATTCCTCGAACGAGTTGCTGATTCCGTTGGGAATAAGTCCCCCGAATGGTATCGGAACCTGCGATTCACCCAGGCGTTCAAGGGTGGCATAGATTGTATTGGCTGCACTCAGCGACATGAAATCCGCGGTAGTCACGACATAAACCAGTCTGGCTCCCAATTGACGAATCGGTTCATGATACTCCGCAAAAGAGTGTTCACCGGATACGTCATACAATGCATAATCCGGCTTTGTCTCCTCGAAAAGCCGACCCTGTTCAATGAGATCAAATATTTTCTGTATCTCAAGGAAAGCGCCCGAGTCACCATTGCCCGGGTCTCCCAGTTCAATACAGTTTATACCCTTGAAACCCTGATGGATTTCATCGGCGATGCGGAAACTTCCATTTTTGCGCAGCCGGTCGGATACCGTCGGAATCGGAAACCCTCCGTTTAGGATGCTGCAAGAATCCGCCTTGGGATCGCAGCCCACCTGCATGACTTTGAAGCCCGCCTCAACCATGGCGGCACTGATATTGGATATGAGTGTCGATTTTCCGACACCGCCTTTGCCGTAAAATACTATCTGTTCGGTCATGGTAATCCTCTGTGCCAAGGTTCAGGTGATAAAAAAAGGCCGGAGAGCTCCCTTGCGGTCCGCTGCTCCGGCCTCCGGTTTTTCCGGTCGGCACGGTTTTCTTCGTGTGAAACGGACCTAAATGCCGCTTCCGTCGATGTGTCCCTGTCTGTTCAGGCGAATCTTCTCATTCTTGTCAACCTGTATTACCCGGCCATCCTGTACTACCAGGGTAACAGTCCCGAAACGGATGGATGTCAGCGCTTCACGCACCAATCGCTCCAGATCCCGGCTCCAGATTTCGGGGTTGGCGGATGACATCAGATCCCCTCAAACAGTGCCGTGGACAGATAGCGCTCGGCGCCGTCTGGCAGCAGCACCACAATCGTCTTGCCGGCAAATTCATCCAGCTTGGCGAGTCTGACTGCGGCGGCTACGGCGGCACCGCTGGAGATACCCACCAACAGGCCCTCTTCCCTGGCCAGACGTTTGGCAAAGTCAAGCGCTTCGTCGCTGGATACCTGTTCGACCCGATCGACCACCGAGAGGTCGAGCGTGTCCGGGATAAAACCGGCGCCGATCCCCTGGATCTTGTGCGGAGCGGGTTTGAGCTCCTGTCCGGCCAGTTTCTGGCTGATGACCGGGCTTTCTTTGGGCTCCACCGCTACGGAAATGATCTTTTTGCCCTTGTTGTTCTTGATGTAGCGGGAAACGCCGGTAATGGTCCCCCCGGTGCCGACACCGGATACGAAGACATCGATGGCTCCGTCGGTATCATTCCAGATCTCGGGCCCTGTGGTCTTTTCGTGAATCTCCGGGTTGGCCGGGTTCTTGAACTGCTGCGGCAGAAAATATTTCTCCGGTTCGGCAGCGGCCATCTCCTCGGCACGATTGATGGCACCCTTCATCCCTTCGGCGCCAGGCGTCAGGATCAGATTGGCGCCCAGGGCGGCCAGCACACGACGACGCTCGATGCTCATGGTCTCGGGCATGGTCAGGGTCAGTTTGTAGCCGCGGGCTGCCGCCACATAGGCCAAGGCGATACCGGTGTTGCCGGAGGTGGGCTCGATGATCTCGACACCTGGCTTGAGCACCCCGCGCTTCTCGGCATCCCAGATCATGTTTGCGCCAATGCGGCACTTTACGGAGTAGGCCGGATTACGTGCCTCAATTTTGGCCAGGACAGTTGCCTTGCTTCCTTCGGTAACATGGTTTAGCTTGATTAGCGGGGTGTTGCCGATGGACTGGGAATTGTCTGCATAGATCTTGCTCATTTCTGATTTCCTTTCATACCTGGTATTTGTTAAATCTATATAATATATAGACATAACAGTTAAAAAGTTTAGATACTGTAATCTACTACATTTAGAATCTTATTACGAGCCGCCTCGCTTCGATCAATCATGTCCGCCAAGGTCAATTTGTCCAACACCGTGGAGAGAGCCAGATTCACATCAGCCATCGTCAGCCGAATACCACAGGTGGCCTCATCCTGGCATTCTTCGTAGCGCGCGTAGTTAGATGTATCAGTGCCTTGAAGGCGTATATTGTTTTCTTGGATACAATATCTATTAAAGATATAGATAAACAGTTTAATTGTTTGTGTCAAGGTTTTTTTTGTGAATGTCTGACTTATTTTTATCCAAAAAGGGTGGACTTAAATAGAGGTAGAATAAATTCTCATAGGGTCTTAGAGAGGTTTATCGATATTTTAAGGCAGTTAGATGCGCAGAAAGGCGGGATTGCTCCCGCCTTTCCATTATAACTACGCAGCGTGTATTTATTAAATATCGTAGTACAGTTCAAACTCCATCGGTACCGGACGCATGCGAACCGGATTGACTTCGGCTTCGGTCTTGTACTCAATCCATTTTTCGATGACGTCAGGTGTGAAAACGTCGCCTTTGAGCAGGAATTCGTAATCGTCGGCAAGACATTTGAGAGCTTCTTCCAGGGTACCCGGAGCGGACGGAATATCCTTGAGTTCCTCGGGTGAAAGTCCGTAAATGTCCTTATCCAGCGGCTGGCCGGGATCGATCTTGTTCTCGATACCGTCAAGACCGGCCATCAGCATGGCAGCAAAAGCCAGGTAGCCGTTGCAGGAAGGATCGGGAGTACGATATTCGACTCGCTTGGATTTGGGGTTATTGGAGAACATCGGGATTCTGAGAGCGGCAGAACGGTTACGGGCTGAGTATGCCATATTAACCGGTGCTTCAAAACCAGGCACCAGACGCTTGTAAGAGTTGGTAGTCGGGTTGGTGAAGGCACAAAGGGCCTTGGCGTGTTTGATGATGCCGCCGATGTACCAGAGGGCCTGCTGGGAGAGTCCGCCGTATTTATCACCCGCAAAAAGATTGACGCCATCTCTCCAGATGGACATGTGACAGTGCATACCGGAGCCGTTGTCACCGTAAAGCGGTTTGGGCATGAAGGTCGCGGTTTTGCCATTACGATTGGCGACATTTTTTATAACATATTTGAACCACTGCAGATCATCGGCCATATCGACCAGCGAGTTGAAACGCATATCGATTTCGGCCTGTCCACCGGTGGCAACTTCATGATGCTGGCACTCAACACGGATGCCAACCTTCTGAAGCTCAAGAACCATCTCGTTGCGGAGATCATTCTGTGAATCGGTCGGGGAAACCGGGAAATAACCTTCTTTATGGCGTGGCTTGTAGCCCAGGTTGGGGAATTCTTCACGACCGGTATTCCAGGCGCCCTCTGAGGAATCAACCGAATAGAAAGATTGATTGGCGCTGGAGTCGTAACGCACATCATCAAAGATGAAGAATTCGGCTTCCGGACCAAAGAAAGCGGTATCTCCGATGCCGGTCGACTTGAGGTATGCTTCCGCCTTGATAGCGATATTACGCGGATCACGGCTATAACCTTCCTTGGTGATCGGATCAAAAATGTTGCAGATCAGCGACAGGGTCGGTACGGCTACAAAAGGATCAATCTTGGCAGTTTTAGGATCAGGAACAATGATCATGTCGGATGCGTGAATCGGCTGCCAGCCACGGATGGAAGAGCCATCAAAACCCTGTCCCTCTTCAAAGGTGTCTTCACTGAATTCACTCATCGGCACGGAAAAATGCTGCCAGATTCCTACAAAGTCCATAAATTTGAAATCAACCATCAGTGCGCCGTTTTCTTTGGCAAAATCAACTACTTGTTTCGGGGTCATCAGTTGCTCCTTTCAGGGTATGTTAATGCATTTATTACAGCGCATCTTCGCCGGTTTCACCGGTTCTGATACGAATCACTTCTTCCACATTGGTCACAAAAATTTTACCGTCGCCAATACGGCCGGTTTTGGCAGACTTTTCGATCGCTGCGACAACCTGCGGCAGGATGGAATCGGATACTATGATTTCGATTTTTATCTTGGGGATAAAATCAACCACATACTCGGCGCCGCGATACAGTTCGGTGTGCCCTTTCTGGCGACCAAACCCTTTCACTTCGCTGATCGTAATTCCTTGAATCCCGATTTCATTCAGGGACTCCTTTACCTCATCCAGCTTGAACGGTTTTATGATTGCATCGACTTTTTTCACGGTGCTACCCTCCCGGTACATAAATTGTGAGAGCAAGGATTATATGAATTATGGTACAAAAAGCAAGTAGCAATACACCATCTGTATCCATAACTATTTCTGCAAGCTCCCTGCCAAATCTATTAACACAAAAAAATCTGTTTTTCAGAATAGTTACAATGTCATTCCTGTTACAAACATTAACGGAACACGAGACTTATGCACAACAAACAGGCACACAAAGAAAGTATTGCATAATAATCAGTCACACGTCTGTTGAATAATTATGCACTGATTTCTTTAAGCTCTTTTATGATTTCTACCTGGCGTTGATTGATGTAGTAGGAAATCTGCTGTTGGGAATGCTTTTCCGAAAGAAATTCGATAATACAGGTAAATGGGGCCAGGTCGCCAATCACATTTAAAACTGTGGCGTTCATCGCCACTTCATTCAACTTATTACTGTTTAAGTCAGGGAGCTTCAAAGACAGGTTAATCTCTTGCCCAGGGACAAGCAGATCGGATGACATGGTGGTCATGGCTGCCCCGCCCAGAGACAAGTCCTTGACGTTACCCTTGAGTATATCGCCACCAATGATCAGGTCAACTTCAACCGGGCGGTCCAGCAGTACTCTGACAAACCGTCGCATTTCGGAATGGATCTTCGCATAGGCAAAATTGCAGAGAATGACTCGTTTTTTTAGCGAGTTGACGTAAAAGGCTTCGCCAACCATGTCTTCACTGAAAGGGCTTTTGGGATGCGAATGTATCAGCGCCTTACGTTCAATATTGATTACCTTGGCCTGATACTCATGTATTGCAAATTCAGCCATTTCATTTTCAACGCTCATCAATGTGGCATCGTACGATACGGGAATTTCCTTGTAGTAATTTAAAAAGGAGAAACGTTCACCAATCAAACCCGCAAGAGACTGTAGAATCATCAGCATATCTTCGCGCTCAGTGCCTCTAACGGCCTTGTCGTAGTATTGAAACACTCCGGACACCTCGGAAGATCATAAATTGAACTATCTGTGCAACTGCTGTATGATATGAAAGTTTTTAACTACCAGAAAAAAACAGGGACGACAAGCACTAATGAAATATAATTCAAAACCTACCGATGCGTATCATCAGCGTATGCGATTATCCCGCCTTCTGACTTTCAGTTTGCTGCTGTCCTGTTGCGCTTCGGAAGTGCAGGCTGACATATACCGCTTTGTCACAATTGACGGTGTAGAAACCTTTACCGACGCCCCAATCAACAAAGGTGCCAGGGTTGTCATAAAGGAGCAGTCGCCCCCCTCTTCCAAGCGGCATAAGGCAGCCAAACGGCAGAAGTTTCATGACATTTCACTGGATGAGATCGTCGGAAAAACAGTCACTGCTTCACTCCATCCGCAGGAATCTTCTCATGATCGCTTTGAACCGCGCCTGCCGGATGTCGGCGGCACGATCACATCAAAAGTCGGAATGCGTATCGACCCGATCGACGGGGTCTGGAGAAAGCATAACGGGGTCGACATATCGATTCCAACCGGCACACCGGTGAGACCGGTAGCGGCTGGAGTGGTCGTATATTGCGGAAGTCGTTCAGGCTACGGCAATACGGTCATCGTCGAGCACGATAACGGTGTCGTCACACTCTATGCCCATAACAGTCGCCTGACAGTGACACAGGGACAATTGGTTTCACCCGGCACAATTCTGGCTTTTTCCGGCTCGACCGGCAGATCAACCGGGCCGCACCTGCACTTTGAGGCATGGCAGTCAGGAAACAATATTACAGCGGCTTTTCTTCCCGGCAGCGACATGATAATCCCCAAAGCAACCCTTGTTGCAAAGAATCAGCGAGCCAGCCACTTCCGCAGCGAAACTCTCTCGGACGGTTCGGTCCTGTTTACCAACCTTCCCGCGACGTCTCACTGATGATCGTTCAGATCATCAAATACACGGACAAAATGATTGCCGACCGTTCGGCGCTTCCCGGGCAGATCGCCTTCGCCGCCCAGGACGATGTCACAATATCCGGCGGAGACCAATCGCTGGCATCACTGGCAGAGGATATCCTCTCGCGCCTGAATTGCCTGGCACTGACCGCTGCCCGCCCGGCCCTCCCCTTTGCCGACTTTCTGGTGCAACGGGCAGACCCGGACCAGCATGAAATTATTCCACGCGACACCGAGACCCGCACTTTTCTGCATGACATCCCGTTCCTGCGCCGGTCGGAACTGGGCCCTGATCCGGCCGGAACCATTGCTGAAATATTAGGCAGCCGTAAAGG
>JACMKN010000246.1 GCA_014380135.1 Deltaproteobacteria bacterium | reverse complement strand
CGCGGGTTTCCTTCAGTTCCTCTGCGATGTTTATGCGTGAATCAATCACCCCCAGCACCTCTCCGCTGCGGGAGTTTGCGTGACAGCCCAGACATTCCGAGGTGGCGACCAGCGGATAGATGTGCCTGATGACCGGACCGGTCCGGAGGCTGGCTGTTATGCCGTTTTTGAACACGTCTTTGACATGCTGGTCCGGCGACACGTCGTATGCCCGACCATAGCGCGCAGCGAGAGTCTCGCTCTGAAAGATGACGATATTTACGTTGGTGCCGCTGAACAACTTTCTGTTGCCATCCAGGAATTCGGCAACATCTTTCTGTGACCACCCTTTCCTCATAATCTGATACAGGGAGTTGAAGGTCATGTCCGCAATGTTTTTGGCATGCTTTTCCGCACGCTGCCCCACGACATTTTCATAACCGATCGAAACGATCAGGTAGATCAGCAGCACCATGAAGAGGGTGAGACCACAGGTGCAGACAACAATGAAGTTGGAGAGTTTTTTCATGGATCACTTCCTCGGCAATCTTGCAGGCTGGATTCATAATGAGAAATGCTGCAACCACTGCGAGGTTATACCGATTTTGGTGCGGCAACACAAGCCCGACGCCGCACCTGGAACAAAATATATACGGAAAGGTCGTGCCCCGGCCAAATTGCCATAAATTCGGCTTATCACGTCATGTTAAGGTACGACTTACTTTATTCCACCGGTAAAGTTTGCTATTGTGGCGAACAGCGCTGCTGTTTCGTAAACGGCAACTATTTTTCTGAAGGAGAGTATCCAGGTGCCAAAAACAAATAATGAAAATGTATGCGAAGGATCATCTTGTCAGCCCGTAGATCTGGGGGGTGAAGACGACTGGACCCCTTTCGATGCGCCGTCTCTGGTCGGCGAATCGCTCCGTTTCGTATCCGGCGAACCGGACGGCGATCGTTTCCGGGTGCGCTACTATCGCGACATCGAACTGCAGCTAAAGGCGCGCATCTGCTTCGGACCCGAGACCGAAGGCCCGCCGGGGCATGCCCACGGCGGCGCGGTGGCCGCTGTCTTTGATGAAGTGCTGGGACTGACCGCCTGGGCGGCCGGCCACCCGGTCGTGGTCGGCAACTTGAATGTCAGCTTCAAAAAAATGCTGCCGCTGCATAAGGTGGTCACGGTCGAGGGCAGAGTCATCTCCGCCGAAGGGCGCAAGGTGATGGTGCATGGCAGGATTTACTGCAAGAAGACGGTCTATGCCGAAGGGGAATGCCTCTGTATAACCATCAAGGGGAAATGACTGATTGAATGAAACATGCGGTAAAAATTGAGGGGCAGCTTTCTGGCTGCCCCTCGGAGATTGTAATGTGACAATTTAAAATTAAGGCTGTATTTCCAGGCCGGCAGCTGAAAATCCCGCTCCGGCTGAGCTTCCCTTGGCCTTGACCACGGTGCTTCCCGCCGTCACATGGGATGCAAAGGAGGCAAAACCGGCATAGCGATTGATGCCCTTGGACAGAACCGCTCCCGGTTGAACAGTGACGCTGATGCCCAGAATGGTCAACTGCAATGTGCTAACATTTATGGCTGTTACCGGTCCCTGCAGGAGGTTGACGGTGCTGGCATTAAATCGTTCCACCTGAGTTGCTATGACTCTGCCGCTTCCGTCCAGAAAGCCGTATACCTGCAGGTGATCCCCTGCTGCCAATCCGGAAAAACCAAAAGGCGCCATGGACGGGTTGCGGCTGTCGCGATAGCGTGTGCTGATAACCGTTGTTGCGGTAACACCGTTCAGAGTCAGGCTCCCGGCCTGTGCGTTCAGACTGGTCAGATCACCCTCAAGCCGTACGGTTTTTTCCGTTTCCACCGATATCTTCCGGGCGGCAAGTGAACCATCGGCCCGGACCGCGCCTTCCACCTCAAGCCGGGCGCCGGGTACGATTATGCTTGCATCGGAGGAGCTTCTGCCCTTGAAGAAAGGGGCAGCGGAGGTAGTGATGAGCAGCGGCCCATCCGGACCGAACAACACGAAACTCCCGGCCACGGGTGCCCCGGCGGCGACACCCTTGATGTTTATTGATTCACCGCTCGGCACGCTGCTGGTGGCGCTTTTCCGCTCGATGCGGGCGTTGCCGACCGTGGTGCCACTCAGTGTTCCCCGCACTTCGACGATCAGGCCCGTTACTGTCAAATCGGCGGCGCTCATGCCCACAAAGGTCGCACCACTGATTGGGACGGCAAGCGATCCCAAAGTAAACGAGGTATTGTCCACCGAGCTGACGAGGCCTTTGAGTTGAACCTTGCCGCCGGTGAAGCCACTGGATTTTATGGCAACCCTGCTGGCCTGAACCTTGCCGCCGGAATCCAGGTATCCACTCACTTCCAGTTCAAGTCCCTGGTTTTGCCGCGTCTGCAGCTCTGTCATATCCGACACACCGTCAAAAATAGTTGATGCCCCGGTTTGTACCGTACGCCCGAGTAACGTGAAACTGCCGGCGGCAGCATTTACCGAACCGTTATCCAGTAAACCGTGCAATTCGGGAGAAAACTGGATTTGCGAAAAGCTGCCCTGGTTGGTGTCGCTGTCGTAGGAACCGCTGACGGTTACCATCATGCCGTGGCGCAGCACACCTTCCCCGGCGTTGGAAACATCATCAAAAGAGAGCACAACCGGTGTTGTCGGGACAGCGGGATCCGTTGACCTGGTAAACTCTATTCCATTGACGATGACACTGCCGAAACCGGTTACCTCTCCACTGACCACCTGCTTGCCGGTGCCGACGATACCGCCGCCACCCGCAACATTCGAACCGCCATCACAGGCGGCCAGCCAGACAGTAACAACCACTGCAACCACCATTCTTATCAGATCATTTGTCCGGATGCGCATGGTCATCCTCCGCTGGTCCTTCAAAATAATAGAGACTCATACCTGCCCGGCGAACGGCTTCATTACTCCCGGATTGATCGGCATCATCATGCTGGGCCATCCAGGCATTCAACTCTTCCAGAAGCGCCTGTGATTTTTTGCTCGCCAGCTTTTTCAGCTCGGGCAGGTGGCGTGCCGGGAACCGATAATAGCATACCTTTCTCTGGAAGTGTGGATCTCCGTTTTCCGCGTGAATGTTATGGTCGATAGTGTTCAGAAGGTCGGCTGTTTCGACCCCGAGAATAGTCAGTTTTTCCAGAATTCCGGCTCGTGGCACATATACAGTTGAAATCAGGCGAACCCGGCCGTCACGGGTCACCTCCGTCAAACCGACCCGCAGAAGCTCATCCAACACCGCCCGGGGCGTAATATCACCGCTATGGAGCCGCACCAAGCTGCAAAAATTCGGATCCGGGCCGTCAAAGTCCAGCACAAGCGGGTTTCCGTCTTCATCCAGGAAACGGCGGTCGTGTGTCCAGCCGTTGATGACACGGATCGAGCGCCCCTGTTTTGCTACGGCTTCCCCGTCGCTTGAATTTGGAATCCGCTTGACCCGCAGCACTTCCTTGCGGGAAAGGCCGGTCAGCATGGCTATTCGGGAGACAGACTGTTTGCGTCCGGAGAGGGGGAATTCTTCTTCTGCCACTTTGATGAAGATCTGTTTGGCCAGGTCGCAGAAGGTCAGGAAGGAGATGTTGTGACGCAGCAGTATCCGCGCCAGTGGCTGAAGAAGCCTGGTTATTGCACCATGGAGTATTTCATTGGTCTGTTTCATGGCTCTGTGTCCGGAGATACCGATCGCTGTTTCAACTTTGTTCGTTAAAAAAAGGGGGCTGGTAGCCAGCCCCCTTTAGGTTCTTCATAACAACCTTGCTAGAAGTGTTGTCTACGTCAATTCAACTGTCACTATTTAGTTTTGTTCCTTATTTGCCGAGTTCGATCTCTGCCTCTTCAACCGGCAGGGTGGTATCGCCGGATGCCCATCTAACCTTGACCACGGTCACGCCGCTCTTCAACTGGGCAAAGAAGTTTGCCGAACTGACAGCCTGATCAGCAGGTGCATCGGTGCTGATCCTGAACTGGGTCGAGGCATTGGTAGCGACTGGGAAGCCGAGGATGGTCATGGCTCCGCCGCTGACCGAAACCGGGCCCTGCACGAAGGTTTTGGGGTTGCCGGATGTGATAATTCTGATGCGTGTTGCGACCAAGTTGCCATTACGATCGAGCATTGCCCGTACTTGTACGTGGCTGGTGCTGAGGGGCAGACCATCATCCATCCGGGTAAACTTGTTAATGGCGATCGATTTACCCAGAAGTGTCAGACCGCTGGCAGTAACACCGGATGCGGCCGCTTCGATCCTGATGTTGCTGCGGAAGGAAATTTTGGTAGCGACGATGGCTCCGCTGGCGTTGAGCGGTCCTTCAGCCTCAAGTTTTGAGCCGAGTACAAAATCAGCTTTCAGGCCGCCTTCAAAAACGGTGGAAGCGTTAGTTGTGACCTTTTGACCATTGATGACGAAGTCTGCCACTGTGCCGCTGGAGACGAGGCCTTCAACCTCAACCTTTTCATTTTCTGCGCCAAGTTTGTCTTCAAGACGAATAGTGCTGGCCGTGATTGTGGTTGCGCCGATTGCTGGAACAGTAAGTGTTTTTACCTCTACCAGAGAGCCATTTGTTATCCCGACGGGAAGCACGGCGGTACCGATGGTGACCGTGAGGGCGGTAGCACGGCCCGGGGTGGAGAGACCAAAGGAGGGAGCTCCAGCTACAAAACCGGTAACAATACCCTTCGTATCGAAATCATCGATTGCTTTTTTAGCTACCCTGGTAGCACGCAGCCTGCCGGTGTCGTCTGCGAAGCCGTGAACCTCCACCGTATCGCCTACCTTAAGAGCGGCAGGTGCACCGACTGGAGCGGTTGTAGCATCTGTAAAGGTTTTCAAGGTGTCGAGATCATTGAGACGGGTCAGGTTGTCTTCGATCTGCACGACTTGCCCCATGACGGTGATGGTATTGTTTGGGGCATCTACGCTTTCGATTTTGCCTTCCAGGGCATCCTGAGCCTCGATTTTGATTGCAGTGCCTTTTTTAGTTGCGTCATCGCTGGCACCACTTACCTTGACAACCATACCGACCTGCAACTTGTCTTCGGTTGCCGAAACGCCATCAATCGTAACTGTGGCGCCGGTCGTGCTGAACTCGATTCCGTTTACAAAGACACTGCCCTTGGCTGTGACCACACCCTTGCTCACTGCTGCGCCCTCAACGCCGCCAATACCTGCCGTTGAAGTGCCTCCATCACTGCCGCCGCAAGCTGTTAATGCAATAACAGAAGCCAATGCGGTTGCTGCCAACTGAAAACTTTTTCCTAATGATCTCATATCCAATCTCCTTTCGTTTTGTTGGGATTATTTTCCCAATTAGCACCTTTGAAGTAAGTATAGCTTTGCAAAAAAACTTGTCAAGTAAAAATCTTTTCTAAAAGTCTGTCCCACTAATCTAATATCAATATTTATGTCTGCCCCACCTCCCACATGCAAAACGACAAAAACAGCCGGTCGCTCTCCTTAAAGTTTTGTCCTGGTCACACCTGCAGCATTACCCGTTCGAGCTTTTCTTTGACCATACCGGCCAGGCCGGCGACCTCCGGGTTGCCGATCAGCGAAAACGCCGCCACCGGGTCCATGACCATTATCGCCGTACCGCCGTCATCGGCTTCATAGACAACCACATTGCAGGGGAGCAGAGTGCCGATGTTCAGCTCGCTGCCAAAGGCCTCCCAGGCCAACGCCGGATTACAGGCGCCGAGAATTACGTACTTGCGGAAATCCTTCCCCAGTTTTTCCCTGAACTTGCCGGCTACATCGATCTCCGAGAGGATACCGAAACCCTCCTTCTGCAGTTCCTCGCGAACTTTCTTTTCGGTTGCCGCAAAGGGGGCCGCAACCGTTTTGCCAAAAGCATAGGGTGTGCGCATCTCCATGGAGTTCTCCTTTCCCTGTTTCAACTCAAACAGGAAGTGTACTACAAGAAATGAAAAGCGCCAGTCGGGCAGCGAAGATTTATTGTGTCGTGACTAAAAGGGGAGGAAATATGGATGTTACAGCGAATCAGCCGTTAACCGTATGAATGCAGCATAATTCAGCATGGAGGGTTATTTTGTCCTGTTCTTAATGTATTTCGTGGACAACTGCTTTTTCTAGGATAATCTTTAACGAAACAGGAGAGGTGCAGACTTCCCCATACTACAGAAAAGTGAGGACGACATGAAAAAGATCATACTGGCCCTTGTTATTGCGGCAGCGACCATGGCCCTTTCAGGCTGTTGCCACCACCATCGCGGAATGCACGTGCGGGACGCAGGCGACCGGGTCAAGGCGGCCGACTGGTCCAAAATGGAAACCGCCACCGTCACGATGACCGATTTCGCCTTCAGCCCTGCCAACATCGTCTTTCGTCAGGGGATCCCCTACAAGCTCGTGATCGAGAACAAGGGCACCCAGAAACACTACTTTACCGCCGAAGGTTTCTTCCGGGCCATCGCCACCCGCAAACTCCAGTCCAATAGCGACGGCGAGGTAAAGGCCCCCTATTTCAGCGCCATCGAAGTCTATCCCGGTCGTACCCTCGATCTCTATTTCATCCCGGTGACAAAGGGGAGCTACCATCTGGTCTGCACGATCGAAGGACATACCGAAATGGGGATGAAGGGAGAAATCAGTATCGAATAGGCGCTTGAAATAAGCTGATTCGACCAGCCTCAATAAAAAAGCCCGCACCAGGCGGGCTTTTTTATTGCCTTTGAAAGTAGGTCAGGCGGCTTTTTTATAGGCGGTGGCCTCGAAAGCCACGGCAAAAATCTCGGCGAACTCCTCGATGGCCGTGGGGGTGGTACTCTCCGCCGACCGCGGCCGGTTCACGGCAAACAGCCCGTCATTGAGCGCCTTGCTCATCTCGACCAAGAGTCTGCTGACGTCGGGGCTTAACCCCATCTCCACCATATCTTTAGCCACCTCGTCATATGGGAACTGCACGTACTTCAGATCGGGCCAGCCGATTCTGCGGCCGATGACACCGATGGCCTCCTCAAGGGTCAGATCGCGCTGACCGAGCAGGTCATGCACCAGCTTGCCGCGAAAATCCCGCCTGACCAGATGCTCGGCGGTCCGGGCGGCAATATCCCGGGTGGCGATCATGGCGAATTTCCGATCACCCCGCACCGCCGAACCGGCCACGCCCATTTCATTGATGAGCGGGATATTCATCAGCAGGTTTTCCATGAAATAGGTGCAGCGCAGATGGAGGATATTCACCTCCGCCAGCCCGTTCAGCCGTTCTTCCTGGTCATGCAGCCCCAGGATCGGTCCGGTCCCGGCCGGCAGTTCGGCCCCCTGACTGCTCAGATTCACCACGTATTTCACCCCCGCCTTGTCAATGGCGGCGGTGATACTTGTGCCGATCCTGTTCTGATAAGCGCGGAAATCGGCCGCCGTATAATCGGGGGGGATCATGGCGAATACAGCCTCCGCGCCGTCAAAGGCAGCAGTCAGGAAGGCGGTGTCCTTCAGATCACCCACCGCCGCCTCGGCCCCCTTGTTGACAAACGTTCGCAACCTGGCGGCATCCCTGCCGATCACCCGCACCTTTTCTCCCCTGGCCAGCAGAATCCCGGCTGCCTTGCTTCCTATGTTACCCGTTGCCCCGGTAATGGCGTACATAAATAAACCTCCTTTCCGCTCCATGGAGTCGGAAGATCGTGTCGTATCCGGCAGGCCGCCGGTCAGGCGGCTGTATCCGGTTTCATGTGCCCATTATACGCCCGGTGGTTAAAAGGGGGGATAGGTTTATTTATGAAGGGGATCGTCAGACCGCAATTCAGGTTTGTTTGTCGTTCTCCTGGCGGGGCGGGATCTGATGACCGTGGGGATCCCGCGCCGGTTGGCCGAGTTTTTCGTCCAGATAATCGACGGTGCCGCCGGCACGCATATGCTCCATACGGTGAGCGGTGGAGTGCAGCGCCTCTTGCGGGGTGCCGATGGATTCCAGATAGGATTCCCACAGGCGATGGGCGCGCAGCACCTGGCGGGCTTCCTTGGTCCCCGCTTCGGTGAGCCGGTAAGCGCCTCCCGAGGCGCTGATCAGGCCATCCTGTTCCATCTGACGCAGGGCCTTGGAGAGATGGACAGGATGCTGCACATACTGGCGGATTACCGTCAACAGGGTATCCCCTTCATGCCGCAGGATGGTGGTCAACACATCCTCCACCACCTGCTGGGGCACCAGCCGGCGCAGGCGCAGCCAGCGGACCAACAGTCCGTAGCGCGGCGCCACGACCAGCACCACCAGGAACTGCAGGGTACAGAACAGCATCACCGCTCCGCCGCCGGCCGAATCCAGCCAGACGCACAGGTACAACCCGCCGATAACACTGGTGACGCCGAACAGGGCGGCCAGCGCCATCATCCTGTCCAGCCGGTCGCACAGAAGGTAGGCGGTGGCAGCCGGAGTTATCAGCAGCCCGACCACCAGGATCACTCCCACCATGCTGACGGCGCTGACCACCACCAGCGAGACGCAGGTAGTCAGGGCGTAATCCAGCAGCAGCACCGGCAGACCGATGGAGGCCGCCATGACCGGGTCGAAGGTGGCCAGCTGAAAATGGCGGAAGAACAGGATCAGGATCGTGAGTACCAGGGCGGAGACAACGGCGCCGACCCACAGGTCGGTGTCGGCGACCCCCAGAATGTCCCCCAGGATGAAGTGCATCAGATCAATATGGATATAACTGCGGAAGATCGAGACCACCACCACGCCCAGAGCGAAGACGCCGGTGTACATGATCCCGATGGCGGTGTCCTCCTTGATGCGCGAGATGCGGGACACCAGGCCGATCAGGGCCACCGTCAGCACCGCCGCCAGCAGCGAGCCCAGCAGCATGCCGAAAGCGTGCGCCTCGATTCCGAACAACAGTTTCATCACCAGGTAGCCGCCGGCCACCCCGGCGATCATGGCGTGTGACAGGGCATCGCCCAGAAAGGCCATGCGCCGCAGCACCACCAGGCAGCCGACCACCCCCGCCACTATGGCGACCAGGCAGCCGCCGATCATGGCCTTCTGAAAATAGGTCTCGGTGAGGGGGGCCCAAAAGGCCTGCAGCAGAAATTCCATCAGGCACCTTCCTTGGCCATCAAATCGGCAAATATACGCAAGCGTCCTTCATATACCTGGCTGAGCAGCTCTTCATTCAGGACCGCCCGCGGAGGTCCGTAGGCATAAAGCCGCTGCTTGATCAGGATCAGCTTGTCGAAGTATTCGGCGGCGGTGGTCAGGTCGTGATGCACCACCACCAGGGTCTTGCCGGCCGCCTTGGCCCGCTCCAGCACCTCCAGGATGGCCCGCTCCGTGGCCGCATCGACCCCCGCGAACGGTTCGTCCAGCAGCAGAATATCGGCCCCCTGGGCCAGGGCGCGCGCCAGAAACACCCGCTGCTGCTGTCCGCCGGAGAGCTGGCCGATCTGGCGGTCGGCGAAATCACTCATCCGCACCATCTCCAAAGCCTCCAGCGCCGCGTCGCGGTCCTCCTTGCGCGGACTGCGGTGCCAGGGAATCTGCTGATAGCGTCCCATCAGGGCCACTTCCCGGACAGTGATCGGAAAATCCCAGTCCACCGCCC
The DNA here is from genome assembly GCA_014380135.1 of Deltaproteobacteria bacterium. GTDB lineage: Bacteria > Desulfobacterota > Desulfuromonadia > Geobacterales > Pseudopelobacteraceae > JACRCG01. The sequence goes on along the minus strand of JACMKN010000246.1, from coordinate 5,621 downwards.
CGCGCTGCGGGACGTAGGCCACCCGCCCTTTAGCCTTCTGCACATCCTGGCCGGCAATGAAGACCTCGCCCACATCCGGCCGGATAAAACCGAGGATGACCTTGATCAGGGTCGACTTGCCCGAGCCGTTGGGTCCAATCACCCCCACCAGCTGGTCCGGCTCGATCGATACCGACACATCCAGCAGCGCCGGGCGGGTGCCGTAGCTGACCGTCAGGTGGCGAACTTCGATGATGGGAGGTTTTTCAGTGGTCATGCCCGGCCTCCACATTCTTTTCCAGGGTAAAGGGGATGGTGCCGGCCACGGTGGCGCCGCTCACTCCCCACAGGGTTTGATCAAATACCACCCGTGCCCCCTGAAGCAGCCGCACCCGCACGGCATGATCCAGCAGGGCTTCGCTCTCAGGCGGGCTGGCCTGCAGATACAGTTCGTTATGCCCCACCACCAGCCCGGTCACGGCCGGCACAGCTATCGTCTTGCCGGCCGGCAGCGCCTGCTCACTGCGGAACAGCTCCCGCTCTCCGGTCCGCACCACCAGAGAAGCCGCGGCGGACGGGTCCCCCTGCAAAGCGAAAGGATCGGGCACCGGTGAAAAAGTCGGCGTAATCTCCAGAAGATAATCCTCCCTGGACGCCGCCTCGGTGACGGGAGCCTGAATGGCAGGCGGCAGACGACGATCGCGCTGCTGGATGTAAAGTGTCAAACCGCCGACCATGATCAGCCAGATCAGGGCAGTCAGGGCAAATCGCATATTTTCTCCTTCTTACGGCTGCAACGCCTGGACAATCAGCAGCACGTTCTCGCGCATCATGCCGATGTAGGTTTCCCCGGCGCTGCCGGCCGTGCCCATGGAGTCGGAATAGAGTTCCCCGCCGATTTTGACGCCGGTTTCCCGGGCCAGTTCGCGGATCTGCTTGGGGTTGATGGTGGTCTCTACAAAAATAGCCGGCGCCCCGGACTGGCGGATCGATGCCACCACCTGGCGATGCCGCTCCGGGGTCATGCCGGCCCCCACTTCGCTGCCGGTGGACCAGCCCACCGGGGCGATGCTCAGGTAATCGTTGTCGGGGTTGAAGCGGTATTCGCGGCAGAAATAGTTGAAGGCATCGTGGGTGGTAACCAGGATGCGGCGCTGGGGCGGGATGCGGTTGACCTGCTCCCGGATCCAGGCGTCCAGCACCCGCAGTTGCTGCAGATAGAGCTTGGCCCGGGCCCGGTACTCGCCGGCGCCGGCCGGGTCTAGCTGTTCCAGGGCCACGACGATGTTGTTGACGTACAGGGCCGCGTTGCGCGGGGTAAACCAGGAATGCGGATCGGAGATGCTCTGGCCGGCGCTCCGGATCGCCAGGGGCGTCAGTCCACGGGTAGCGGTGACCAGCTTCTTGCCGGCATCCCTGGCCAAGGTGCCCATCCAGTTTTTCCCCTCCAGGTGCAGACCGTTTTCCAGGCACAGATCGGCACCCAGCACGATCTGCACATCGTCCGGTGTCGGCTGGTAGGTATGCGGGTCGGCGCCTGGGGCCAGGATACTCCTGACGATCAGCCGGTCTCCGGCGATCTGGCGCGCGAAGTCGGCGATCTGGGTGGTAGAGGCCACTACCACCGGCTTGCGCTCCGGTTTGTGGGCGGAGTCGCGGGCGGCCCTGGCAGAGGGCGCCGGAAGCAGCACCGTCAGGGTGAGAAAAATGGTTAACATACGCAACAACATGCACACCTCGCGGGAAAATATCACAACCAAGTCGGCTTTAAGTTTTATCCTCTTTCAAGCCTCTTCAAACCGTATGACATGCAATTGTACGACACAATCCGCAGAAGTAAAGCCGCTGTCCTCTATCGCCATAGTATGATAAAATAAAACCTGCAGGAGAAGCAGTGGCATTCTGTTTGATAAACAGGAAGGAGGTCTGTCATGAAACTCAGCACCAGATATCAGGCGAAAGGCATATTTCGCATTGTAAGGGGTACGGTCAAGGAAATTACCGGCAAGATCAGCTCGAACACTGCACTGGGTGTCAAAGGCAGATTTGAACGCTTCGCCGGCAAAGTGCAGAAAAAGGTCGGCAAGGCCCAGGGATTGTTCGGGTTTTAAGAACAGGGGTCTTGGAATGCGAGGTTGCATTCGAGAGCAATAATCAATGAAAGAAGGTGGCGAAGATGACAACAACGAAAGAAACTAAAACGATTGCCGAAACAGACGAAAAATCGGCCAAGGTGAAAATTTGTCACCCCAGCGTCTGCGTCGGAGGTGCGCAGCCTTCCAGTTGCGTATGCCCCGTAACACCGAAAAAATAAATCCGCCCAAGGACATGCGTCCCGGAGAGCTTATAGCTGTTCAGGCAAATGAATAAAGGCGGCCAATTGGCCGCCTTTATTTCTCTCAATAGTGCTCAAATATCAACAGGTTAACTCCAACATCTTTTTCCAATTTTACACTTAAATATTAGCAGTTTGATTAGCACATATCAGACCATTTCACAAGCAAATCAATGTTGAAATATTGCAAAGTTTAATTTGGTTCGAGTCCACTCTGGCTCTCCAACGCGGACAAAAGTGGGCAATGGCATGAGGAACTTATTTTATGGTAGTGAAAAAAGATTCTTGGTGCTGTGTTCCAAAATAACAATACACAACGTTGTGAAATGTTCACCTTAGCATCACGCCTCTGCGTGCGAAGCATAACCGCCTTATAACACTGCGGATAGATCGGGTTTTTTACATGGGCGTAACCGTCAACTGAGGGCAGTGTTAGGCGTCATCAGAAGGTTGCCATTTTCCGTCATGTGGCGACGCAGTATTTGTTGTGTTTGACGCACCCGCACGCCGGTTTACACCTGTTTCTGACCGTATTGCATCGGCTCTTTGTTTCCGGTTCAGACCGTAGTTGTGAGAAGTGGCACCGGAGTTAGCCTACGCCAAGGGGAACAAACTCACCCATCTGGAATTTATGGAGATGCTCTTCTCTGATGAAGTGGAAAGGAGGAACCAGGGGGCGCTTACCAGGCGCCTGCTGGCAGCCAGGGTTGACCACGATCAGGTACTGGGGCGTTTCGACTGGGACGCACAGATAACCCTTGACCGCGACCAACTCAAGGGACTCATAGGTCTTGACTGGATGGAGCGCAAAGAAAACGTCATTTTTACGGGTCCGGTTGGCGTCGGCAAGATCTTCCTTGCCAACGCCATGGCTCATGCCGCCTGCCGCCGTAACAAGAGCGTTGTTGTGGTCAAGGCGGCCAAAATGTTCAAGGTTCTCTATGCCGCCCGTGCCGATATCTCGCTGGACCGGGAACTGCTCAAACTCATCTCTCCAACCCTATTGATCATCGATGACTTTGGTCTGGAGCGGCTTACCCCGGAGCAGGCCCATGACTTCTATGAAATAGTCAGCGAGCGGTACGAACGCGGAGCCACCATTATCACCAGTAACAGACACGTGGCAGAATGGGTCAGCCTCTTTGATGATCAAATCATTGCAAACTCGGCACTGGACCGCTTGGCACACAATGCACATCAGATGATAATAGAGGGGGAAAGTTACAGGAAAAAGAAGGGAACCATCGGGAGCAAACTATGATACGTTAACGAACCAATTCAGCACGCCGTGCCTGGGTGAATGGGTGTGAAAAACAGGTGGGTGAATGCTCGTGAAAAATGACATGCAACAAATGTTAAGCTCGTCAATAAGGTTTTTGTTTAACATCCCCGCTCTCCTTTGCGGCTCCTTGTGAAGTGATCCGGAGAAACCGGTAGGAGTTACCGGCTTTCGGGTGGCCGCCCTATCCCCAGAAGGTAAAAATCAGGCGTGTTTGACTTTGTTCTGTGCAATCCGGATGAGTGAACGAAGGGCATCATTAACCGTTTTTGCGTCCGGGAAGGCGGCGGAAACGTCGTCATCAAGCTTGACGATATTCACCCCTTGCCGATAGCGGGCGGCATACTTTCCCCGGACTCCTCCGGACATCGAAGCAAAATCATATTCCGGCCTCAATTCATCAGGCGCTTTAACGGCTCTCTTCATAAAATTGTCGCTCCTTTCGTATCGCTTCCCGTGCTGATATGATCCGGGTCCGCTCCCCCCTGTCCGTGTGAGAGACGACCAAAACCCGCCCGGCCTCTGACATGCCGATAATCAGGAAGCGGGTTTCATCGTCTCCATAAAAACACATGGCCAGGTCAACAAACCTGGCCATTTTTTTGTCTTTTCCTTCAGAATTTTACAGTGATTCACAACTAGTATTTTGCTGGTTGCCCTTTTCCCAAAAAACTTAATCCACACCATTTTAGTAAAGCCTGTGCCCATCCTGTGCCCATTTTGTACCCATCAACTTTTTGTAAATATTCTAAACCGGCAAGCTTTGACCCCTACCCTCTATGCCATATCTGCGATCACTGCCATATGGGGCAGTGGTCGTGTATAACAATGCCTTTATTGACCATTATCTTTTATGCCCTCAAAAATAACTTCTTAATTCAGAATGTAAAAACATATCTGGCCTTCACTCACTAGCGGAACTAAGTCATGGGGTCAGCAATTGCGCTATACACTGAGGGATGTTTTAATACTCCAGTTCCTGATACCAGAATCAACGAGTGGGAGAAGGCGGTTCGCCATGTACCGAGCTACGTCTATACAGCCTGTGCCAATATCGTTCTCGACCATTGGACTAGCGACTGGCATGAGGCAAAAAATAGCAAAAAGCACGATGTTGATAAGTTCTATGGATCGCTGCTGAGTCCGGCATTCGGCATTCGGCATTCGGCATTTTACTTGAACTGGAGTACAAGTTGGCAATGGAAACGAGTAAAAAAGATAGCGAATATTTTGAGGACATCGGAAGGGTACGCAAAGCCCTTCAGAAGAATCTTGAAAAAATACTGCATGTTGAAATGTCGTACGTATGGGCTAAAGAACCAGGGCCGGATACCGTAGGCGAGCCATCAGAATATTAATCGTCCACTCCCCCTATAAAGCGGGAATGACAGAATCCTGAATCCGTGACGCAATTTTGCTAACACTGATAGCTTTGTGCACCGGTCGCATTTTTTGCTGATTCAAGGCTGCGATTTTGAAAAAATCGGGGCCTGAATTTGGGCTGTAAGCCCTGTTCTCTGGCAATTGAACCGTTTTGCTTTGTCGTTGCCTGGATTACGGACAAGCGGTATCCTGTTTACCAATCGGGAACCCCTGGTTCTTCGGTCTGTACAAGTACAGTACTATAACCGTAGGCCAGTCAGTGGTAGATTTGGCTGAATGCTTTGGCATGTGCATTCAAGCGACGACTGAATCGGAGTTCCAGGCGTCTGCCGCTCGTAATAAGTCTCCCGGCATCTTCAACGATAGTTATTTTATAGGCAGAGTCCGAAAGGACGCACCTTGAGCCTGTATTTAATTCGTTTTTCCCAAATGACTGTTTTCGAAAGGCTTGAGCCTGTTCCGAAATTACCCTATAAAATAAATCATTAATGTGCTGATTAATTCTTTACGCGATCGTATGCCGGATATCCTTGCCCTTGACCATGAATATAACCATCTCGGCGATGTTGGTGGCATGATCTGAGATGCGCTCCAGAGACTTGGAGATGTAGTTGAGCTTCATGGCGCGTGAAATCGTGGTCGGGT
>JACMKN010000245.1 GCA_014380135.1 Deltaproteobacteria bacterium | reverse complement strand
GCAGGTCAGGCCGACCCGGCGTAAAAAGGAGACCAGCAGGGCGGTTCCGCTGATGCCGTCTACATCATAGTCGCCGTATATGCAGACGGTCTCGCTGCTGCTGCGGGCCTCACACAAACGGGCAACAGCCGCCTCAACTCCCTTGAGCAGGAATGGATCCGGCATTGCCGCAAACGACGGCGTCAGAAAGGCTCGTCCCTCCTCTGCCGTATCGATCCCACGTCCTGCCAGCACGTTGGCGGTCACAGCACTCACCCCGAGCAGTTCTGACAACTCAATCGCAACAGTCGGACCGCTATTTTTAATTTGCCATTTTTTCAACATATGAATCCAGGAACCAGTTAAAAAAAATCCCCCGGCAGGCGGGGGATCGATTAATTTATTTCGCAGCCGGCGAGGTTCCACTACCGGATTGCGGCATCATGCCTTTTATCTGCAAGGCGGTCGGACTGTTCGAATCCAACTTGAGATATCTATTCCAATAGGGAGTCGCTTTGTCCGGCTGTTTCAGATCGACGACATACACAATACCGGCATTGAAAAGACTCTGCAGATGATTCGGATCGATCTGGTTCGCCTTTTCAAAATTGACCAGAGCCTTGTCGTACCAGCCTACTTTCCTGAACATGACCCCCTGATCCGTCAGAACATTCGGGTTGTTAGGCTGTATCTCAAGGGCCTTACCGTAAGCGTTGATCGCCTTCTGTGACTGCTCGGTGTCAAAATAGTCGTTGCCGAGGGAAATCCAGGCATTCAGATTTTTGGGATCCTGGGCGACAATTTTCTCTGCCTGGGCAATGCGCTGGGTATAATCGGTTGGAGAACCAGCCCCGGATGGAATTGGAGTTGTTGCCTGCTGATTTTTGCCGGCAGTACTGATGCTGAACACCAGATACCCGCCCAAAAGGCCGACAATCAAGGCAACTACAGCTATAAGTAATGATTCCTGTTTCAATTAACACCTCCCTGTGTGGACATGAATCGCATCAAGCGCTGGTCCCTGCTTTGGCTAGAGCGCGATTTTCCAGAATTACCACGATCGGGCTGGCAACAAACACCGATGAATAAGTGGCAACCCCGATCCCGATCAATAGCGCCAGAGAAAAATCATGAATGACTTCGCCACCGAATATAAACAATGACGCAGCAGCCAGAAAGGTCGTCAAAGAGGTGATGATGGTACGGGACAGAACCTCGTTGATGCTGCTGTTAAAGATGTTATGCATGGCACCCTTGAGGTTTTTGTGCAGGTTTTCGCGGATACGGTCAAATATGACCACCGTATCGGTTAACGAATAACCGGCAATTGTCAGTACAGCCGTGATAAAGAGCAGGTTAATCTCTTTGTTCAACAGGTAGAAGACGGCCACCATGGTGAGGACATCATGCAAGGTGGAAATCGTGGCACCGATGCCGAATTTGAGATCAAAACGCCAGGCAATATACAGAATGATGCCCAGCAGCGAAACGGCAACAGCGATCATAGTATCTTTGCGCAGCTTATCACCGATTGAAGGACCGATTTCGGTGGAACTTTCCACGGTAAAGGGGTTATCAGCAAACTCCTTTTTGAAAGAGGTCTGTACCATTTCCGATTGTTTGCCGACGGCAGCTCCGGCCATCTTGACCAAAAGCATGTTGCCATCTTTGATTTCCTGCAGGTCTGCCTTGGCAATACCGTGCTTGTGCAGGGCAACCCTGGCATCGGCAATCGAGAACGGTTTGCTGAATTTCAGCTGCATAGCGGTGCCGCCGGAAAAGTCAATCCCCATGTTGGCGGCTCCGCGACCGATCTGGATGATGCCGATAATACCGATAATCGAGATAATCGACGAAATTACAAACGCAATATTCCGCTTCCCGATAAAGTCTATGTTGGTCTTGCCAAGAATTTCCATGGACAGTGTTCCCCCTATATGCTCATTTTTTTGACTGTTCCCTTGTGCAGAAAGAAATCCATTATCACCTTGGTGCCGACCAGTGAGGTGAACAGGTTGATGATGATCCCCAGACTGAGTGATACGGCAAATCCTTTGACCGGTCCGGTACCGAACTGAAACAGAGCCGCTGCCGTGATCAGGGTCGTGACATGGGAGTCCATAATCGTCAGAAAGGCTTTGTCGTAACCGGCATCCAGCGCCGCCTTGGGCATTTTGCCCAGCTTGAGTTCATCACGGATACGTTCAAAGATGATGACATTGGAGTCAACCGACATGCCGACCAGCAGCACGATGGCGGCGATGCCCGGCAATGTAAGTGTGGCACCCAGTGCGGCAAGTGCTCCCATCAGGTAGAGTATGTTCAGAACCATACCCAGATCGGCCACCAGTCCCGATAGCTTGTAATAGATCGCCATGAAGACAACGACCAGCAGAACGCCGATCAATCCGGCGTAAAGCCCCTTGCTGATGGAATCCTGTCCCAAGGATGGGCCGACGGTTACGTTCTGGATGATCTTGACCGGAGCCGGCAGTGCACCGGCTCGCAGTACAATCGCCAGGTCGGCAGCAGTTTTTTCGGTAAAGTTGCCGGAAATCTGGGCGCTACCGCCCGAGATGCGCTCGCGGATGACCGGAGCGGAGTGAATGTTGTTGTCCAGAACTATCGCAAAGCGTTTGCCGACATTGGCGGCGGTCACCTGATCGAAGAGCTTGGCCCCCAGAGAGTTGAACTCTATACCGACATAGGGTTGATTAAACTGGGAGTCGATCCGTACCTGGGCATCTGTCAGCAGATCCCCGGTGATCATGGATTTCTTCTGCACCACGATCGGGATTTCGGAAACGGCGCCGGTTGCCGGATCAACCGTTTTTTCCTTCAGCAGTTCGGCATCTTCCGGAATAACGCCGGAAGTCGGAGAGATATCCTCGCGCACCATTTTGAAATCCAGACGGGCGGTGCGGCCAATCAGTTCGATGGCGCGCTGGGGGTCCTTGATACCCGGCAACTGCACTACTATGTGATTGATTCCTTCACGCTGGATGGTCGGTTCCGAAACACCGAATTGGTCAATCCTGTTGCGGATAGTTTCGAGAGCCTGCTGAACAGCCTTGTCTTTGCGATCCTGGGCATCTTTTTCATTCATGCGCAGTGTGAGCGCAATAAAGCCGCCTTCATCGAAAGTAGGACTCTGCTCATAAGAAGGGTACTTGTCCTTGAGAATTTTCTGGACAGCATCTGCAGTTCCCTTCTCGTACAGTACCAGGATGACCTTGTCCGCTCCACTCCTGGCAATCCGCTTGAAACGAAGATTTTTGGTATTAAGTGTATCCTCCAGATCGGTTGCAACCAGTTCCAATGAGCCCTCAACCGCCTTCTGGGTATCAACCTCCATCACCAGGTGCGTCCCTCCCTGCAGGTCAAGCCCGAGATGGATCTTGTCCTGGGGAAACACCCCTCCCCACCAACCAGGCAGCTTTGCCACCAACGTTGGAGTCAGAAACAGAAACGACAATAATATAAACATACCTATCAGGCTAAAACGCCAACCAGTTCCTTTTGGCATAAGGATCGGTTCTCCTTTCCGAAATTAATTAGTCTTTCTTGATAGCTGCAATGTAACTCTTGGTGATCTTGATATTAACATTGTTGGCAATCTCCAGTGTCACAATTGTGTCGTCAACTGACGTTATCTTGCCATGCACTCCACCGGCAGTGATCACGTTGTCACCTTTTTTCATTGATTCCAAGAGCGCCTTGTGCTCCTTGGCCTTCTTCTGCTGAGGACGAATCAACAGGAAATAAAAGATTGCAAACATGAATACCAGCGGAATAATCTGCTGAAAAGCAGCCATACCACCAGCCTGACCTGCTGCCCCGCCGGCGGGACCCGACATCGCAAAAGCTAATCCAAACATTTAAATTTCCTCCTTCAATTGATTGTTTCTTCGATATTATCGAACAAATTGTTTACGAAACTGGGCAAATTGGTTGTCCTTGATCGCTTGCCTGGCCTGCCGCATAAGATCAAGATAATAATGAAGGTTGTGAAATGTGTTCAGCTGAGACGCCAGAATTTCACCGCAACGATACAGGTGCCGCAGATAAGCACGGGAATATTTTTTACAGACCATACAGCTGCAGGCCGGATCCAGTGGACCGGCATCTTCTTCATAAACTTTGGCCTTGATGTTTATTCGCCCCTGGCTGGTGAAAAGCATTCCATTTCTGGCATTTCTGGTCGGCATGACGCAATCGAACATGTCATAGCCATGCCAGATGGCCTCAATCAGATCTTCCGGAGCGCCAATTCCCATTATGTAGCGGGGCGAGTCCTGTGGCAAAAGCGGAGAACAGCATTCCATCACCCCGTACATCTGCTCTTTTTCTTCACCGACCGATAAACCGCCCAAGGCATAACCGTCAAAACCGATCGAGCAGATATCATCAATGCTGCGGGCTCTAAGGTCGTAATGCATGCCTCCCTGGATAATTCCAAAAAGCTGCTGCCCCTGGCGATGGTGAGCATCCTTGCAGCGGCGGGCCCAACGGGCGGTCAACTCCAGTGAACGACTGACATAATCGTACTCCGCAGTAGCGGGAGGGCATTCATCAAAGCACATGATTATATCGGCACCCAACGCTTCCTGGACCTGTACCGCCAGCTCAGGCGTCAGCATGTGATAGGAACCGTCGATATGCGACTGAAACTTGACACCCTCTTCACTGATCTTTCGCAGTTCTCCCAGGCTGAAAACCTGAAATCCGCCACTATCGGTCAGAATCGGCCTGTCCCAGTTCATGAAGCGATGCAAACCACCCATCTGTTCCACAAGTCTATGCCCCGGCCGCAGATACAGATGATAGGTGTTAGCCAGAATAATCTGGGCATTGACGGTCTGCAGATTCTCCGGAGTCATGGCCTTGACAGTAGCATTGGTGCCGACCGGCATGAAGATCGGCGTTTCAATGATCCCATGGGGAGTCTCCAGAGAACCAAGTCGTGCATTGCACGAAGCGTCGCGGTGAATTACGGAAAACGAACCTGACACATTACCTCTCAATAAATGAACATTGCGTCGCCGTAACTGTAAAACCTGAAGCCCCGCGCTACAGCCGTTCGATAGGCATGTAGCACAAACTCTCTTCCGGCCAGGGCCGACACCAGCATCAACAAAGTCGATTCAGGCAGATGAAAGTTGGTAATCAAGGCATCTACAACCTTGAATTTGTATCCGGGATATATGAATATATCAGCTTCTCCATCGCCTGCGGCAACCTCTCCGGTCACCCCCGCAGAGTATTCCAGAGTCCGGGCGGTTGTAGTACCTACGGCTATTACCCTGCCACCCCCGGATTTTGTTCGATTTACGGCATCTACCGTTTCCGGAGGGATACAGTAGAATTCCTTGTGAATCTGATGATCCTCAACATGCTCGACACGTACCGGCTGAAAAGTTCCCAGCCCGGTATGCAGGGTCACAAATGAAGTCTGAACTCCCTTTGCAGCCAGTAATGCCAGCAGTTCCGGCGTAAAATGAAGACCGGCGGTGGGAGCGGCCACAGCGCCCGGCGTTCGTGCCACAACGGTCTGGTAGCGCTCCCGGTCATCATCGCAATCCTCGCGCTGCAGATAGGGAGGCAGCGGTATGTGCCCTTCTCTGTCGAGCCATGCATCAAAAGGTTCCGGTCCGGAAAATTCTATCAGCCAGTTAGACTGGCCGCAGCGGGACAGCACAACAGCTGTCATTCCGGACTCAAGCAGGATCTGCTGGCCATCCCGGAATTTCTTCGATGAGCGCAAAAGACATTCCCAGCGTTGCGAATCACCGGCACGGCGCAATAAAAAGATCTCTACCTTGCCCCCGGTCGGCTTGACCCCAAACAAACGGGCAGGAATCACCCGTGTATCGTTCATCACCAGCAGATCACCCGCACGAAGGTGATCCATAATATTTCTAAATGTAGCTTCTCCGATTGTTTCAGCGTGACGATCAAGCAACATCAGCCTTGAAGCATCACGCTCCAAAGCCGGATGAACAGCAATCAAATCTTGCGGCAAATCGT
>JACMKN010000244.1 GCA_014380135.1 Deltaproteobacteria bacterium | reverse complement strand
GGGTCCGTCCGGAACATCCCCCTTCCATTTCTTCTCCAGCCCGTCCCAGGCGATCAGCGGCCGCTGATCGCCTGGGACGGGCTGGAGAAGAAATGGAAGGGGGATGTTCCGGACGGACCCTGGCCGCCCATGAAGGATGACAAGGAGGGCAAATACCCCTTCATCATGCTGCCGGAGGGACATGCCCGCCTGTATGCGCTGGACCTGAAGGACGGTCCCTTCCCGGAGCATTACGAACCGATGGAGAGCCCGGCCCGCAACCTGCTTTCCAAGACCCAGAACAACCCGGTCGTCAAACTGCCCAAGAACGTCAGCAGCGACACCGCCAGATTCCCGTTCATCGGTACCACCTACCGCATGACCGAGCATTGGCAGACCGGCGGCATGACCCGCAGCGTGCCCTGGCTGGTGGAACTGGTGCCGGACATGTTCGTCGAGATCAGCGAAAGCCTGGCCAGGCAGAAGGGCTTCAAAAAGGGCGATAAGGTCAAGGTCACGACCGAACGCGGTTCGATCGAAGCGGTCGTGCTGATCACGGCGCGCCTCAAGCCGTTCAACGTTGAGGGAAAAATGATCGAGCAGGTCGGCATGCCGTGGCACTTCGGCTACGCCGGAACGGCCAAGGGGGACAGCGCCAACATGCTGACGCCGTCGGTGGGCTGCGCCAACACCAGCATCCCCGAGTTCAAGGCCTTCCTCTGCAATATCGAGAAAGGGGGTAACAAGGCATGAGCAACATCACAGACTTTTCCAAACATAAAACGTTTCTTATCGATACCACCAAATGCACCGGCTGCCGCGGCTGTCAGGTGGCCTGCAAGCAGTGGAACCAGCTGGGCGCGGAAAAAACCACATTTTTCAGCGGTGAGGGCTACCAGAATCCGCCGGCCATGTCGGAGCACACCTTCACCCGCATCAAGTTCAAGGATTATCAGAAGAACGGCCAGAACGAGTTCGCCTTCTACAAAGAGATGTGCATGCACTGCAACGAACCGGCCTGCGCCTCGGTCTGCCCGGTGGGGGCCTTTGTCAAGACCGCCGAGGGTCCGGTGATCTACAACGCCGGGCGCTGCATCGGCTGCCGCTTCTGCATGATCGCCTGCCCCTTCGGCATCCCCAAATACGAATGGAGCAAGGCCTTCCCGCTGGTCAAGAAATGCACCGGCTGCTACAGCCGGGTCAAGGAAGGGCTGCAGCCGGCCTGCGCCACCACCTGCCCGACCGCCATCAGCTACGGCAGCCGCACGGAAATGATCGCGGAAGCCGAGCGGCGACTGAAAAACCGTCCCAAGCATTACTATCCGGCCATCTACGGCAAGGAAGAGGCCGGCGGCACCAGCGTCATCTACCTGACCCATCAGCCGCTGAACGAACTGGGCTTCAAGCAGGTCACGCTGCGCCCGCTGCCATCCTACACCTGGCAGGCGCTGCGTCTGGTGCCGGGCATCTTCCTGACCGTGGGGGGCGGGCTGTCGCTGGTTTCATGGTTTACACACCGCAAGGAGCGCATCAAGCGCGAAGAGGCCTTCAAAAACAGCAAGGTCATGTCTGAAACGGCGGAGCCGGAAACGAAGGAGGAGACAAAATGACCGCAGCGGCACGTATCATCATCAATGAAGTCAAGGGCTACCACAACTTTCTGAAGTTCATGATCGTCCTGGTGCTGCTGGCGGTTCTGGCTTCGGCCGTACGCTTCATCTTCGGTCTGGGCGCCACCACCAATATGAATGACATCTACCCCTGGGGCTTGTGGATCTCGTTCGATGTCGTCACCGCCGTGCCGCTGGCGGCGGGAGCCTTCACACTGGGCGCCATCGTGCACTGCTTTCATATCAAAAAGCTGGAGCCGCTGGTGCGTCCGGCCATCGTGACCGGTTTTCTGGGTTATTCGCTGGTCTGCATCGGGCTGCTGCTGGACCTGGGGCAGCCGCACAAAGGGTGGCACACGCTGGTCTACTGGAACGTCCATTCGCCCATGTTTGAGGTTTCCATGTGTGTGATGGCCTACACCACGGTGCTCTTCATGGAATTCCTCTCGCCGGTCTGCGAGAAGTTCGGCTATCACCTGCCGCTGAGGGTGCTGCGCTGGCTGGAGATGCCGCTGGTAATCGCGGCGGCGGCCATCTCGACCCTGCACCAGTCCTCGCTGGGGACCTTTTTCCTGATCGCGGTCGATAAGCTGCACAACCTCTGGTACAACCCGCTGCTGCCGCTGCAGTTCTGGATGTCGGCCATTTTCACCGGCATGTCGATCATCATCCTGGAAGCGACCATGGTTCATCGTTACCTGGGGCAGCCGGACGAATCGGAGCTGCTGGAAGTGCTGACCAAAATCCTGCCCTGGGTGCTGGGAGCCTACCTGGCGGTCAAGCTGGCCGCGCTGGCCTTTCTCTCTCATGGGCCGCTCTTCGACCGCCCGGCGCTGCTGGTGCTGTTCCTGGTGGAGGTGATTGTCGGCCTGATCATTCCGATGATCATGTTCATGCAGGAGTCCAACCGCGAGGACAGCCGCATGCAGCTGCGCGGCGCCAGCCTGATCATCTTCGGGGTCGTGCTGAACCGCTTCAACGTATCTATGTTCGGCATGATCCAGGCCGACCAGGTGGTCTACTACCCGTCCATCGTCGAATCGCTGGTGACAATCGGAATAATTGCCGGCCACATCCTGTTCTTCGTGCTGCTGGCCAAATATTTCCCGATCTTCGAGCACCATCCCGAGACGGTCGATTATTCACTTCCCGACCATTTTCATCCGCTGGAAGAGCAGGTGCCCGATAAGGGTGTCGAGGCGTGAGCATCATCCCCGACGTCACCGGCGTGATCCTGGCCGGCGGGCAATCCTCCCGCATGGGGAGCAACAAGGCCCTGCTCCCCTTCCAAGGCGGCCGCTTCATCGAGGCGATTTACCGGCAGTTTTCGGATCTGTTCCCTGAGGTGCTGCTGGTCACCAACAATCCCGAGCAGTACGATTTCCTGCCCTGCTGCAAGGTTGCCGACCTGTTCCCCGGACTGGGGGCGCTGGCCGGACTGCAGGCCGGCCTGCAGCATGCCGCCACTCGGCACATCTTCGTGGCGGCCTGCGACATGCCCTGGCTGAACAGCACCCTGATCCGGCGCCTGGCGGCCCTGCGACATGACTCCGATGTGGTTATTCCCCAGGGGGAAAAGGGCCTGGAGCCGCTGCACGCCCTGTACGGCAAGCGCTGCCTGAAGCCGATGGAGGAAGCCTTGACAGCCGACCGGCGCCGCATCGTCTCCTTCTTTCCGCAGGTACGTGTGCAGCAGCTGCCGCAGGAGCAGGTTGCCGCGATCGATCCGGCTTTTGATTCGTTCCGCAATGTGAACACCCCGGCTGATTATTATCAGCTGAGGGCCGAGTATTCCGCGTACAGTACGGAAGTACAAGGTCTGGAATACGGTAATGCACGATTGAAATGAAGAAATCGGTGGGCATATCAATTTATAAGGGGGCTGACCTGACAGGTTAGCCCCCTTTGTTTATCTGCTCTTGAGAGTCTGGGGCCTTACCTTACCGATACAAGGGAAATGTGATTAACCTCGTTGCTGCGATAGACTCCTTTAATAAAAACCTGTATATCATTCGGTAGATTCTTGCAGATTGCGGGGTACTGATAACTGATTATGGTTAATCCCGTTGGGTAAATTGCCACGTTTCATTCCGAGATGAAGTGTCAGAAGAGTCCGTGTTCACTGAATAAATGTTCCATGTGGGTAGATCACCAGTTCACGTGTGCGCGTGAATTGGTGAATAACAAGTTATTTATTAGCATGTTACTTTGAACTTTACGGCCAACATCCCAAAAAGGAGGATGGCCGGGTCTGATCAATTACAAGTTGTTTCAGGAACGATAAAGTATGAATTCAAATTCGGCTAAAAATTGGCAGGCCATAATCGGCTTGGTGTCTGAGATGAAGCGCTGCGATGAATGCGACATTACAACTGGCGCAATAGCAATTGCTTTCATCTGCATTGATACTCTCGCATCTCTTGGCAGACCTATGAAAAAACAAAAAGTCACCCGCTCTGACTTCAAAGAATGGGTCGATACTTACCTTAAAGCTCATCCAGATCAACCATATCAATATCGAGGAAAAGATGTATATGCCGCTCGTTGTGCTTTTATGCACACATATGGTTCGAGCGCTGAGTTACATGAAGAAGACTCTGATACTATAAAATTTGCATATAACGATGGAGGCAAACATCAATATGATCCAGACATCGAACATGGCCTTGTGCTTATTGGCACAAAGTCATTCGTAAATGATGTCGTGCACGCAGTTGAGCTGTTTCTTGAAAAGTGCCAAAACGATTTATCGTTGAGGCTCCGTGTAGAGGAACGTCTGCCTGGCGTCTTGAAAACAATGCCGTACCATCCATAATGAGCCTTACATAGTATCCAGGAAGATGCACCTGACTAATAATCCGTCAGGTGAGGCAGGGTTTTTCACTACTTTGGTCGCGCCCATTCAGTTAATCACATAAAAAAGGGGTATACCATGAGCATAAATATCAGCATGCGGATGTCTAATAAATTTTCACAACGAGTGTTTGTCCACGAGAGCACAAAGGATTCTAATAAGCGGTATTTAGTATTCAAGAAAGCATGGATAACTTATGGACAATTGAGAGTGGGCGATAAGGGAGAAGTGCGCTTTGGCAGTATCCGCATCTATGAGGGGACTCCGCCAGAAGAACGGTTTGCTAGATTCGCTTACATACCGAAGTATAAACATGACGGCGAAACTTATCCGGAGTGCTTCAGCGCCACCGCACATGTACCTTCAGACACATTTAATTATTTGTTGAACCTTGCTGATGAACAGGCTGTCATAGAAGCTAACCTAATGTTCGACATGACCGGTAACTTTAAGCATGATTTACACGGCAGTAATGGAGACAAATATTGGGACTTAACAAACAGACCAGAGGAAACTCCATCTGAAATAGCATCAGCAGTAGAAATAATGATATCAGGTGAAGAAGAACAGTAGTGGGGCAGGTAGCAACTGACAAGCAAGTGTCACCCATTAAAAGGCTAAACCAACGGCTAAAAAGGCGAAGTCCCAACCAGGCAGTTGGACACCGGTCGGGCGGAAAGGCTGCCCGAACGGGTCAACTGCGCGAACCGTTATACCCCCAAGAATAGGAGGCGAAATGTACACAGCAATTTTGTTTTGGATTAGCGGAATATTATTCACCTATGGATTTAACGACAAAATGTTTCAAGACCACGAAGTCAGTAAAAAAGATAAAATTGCATTTGCCCTCTCATTCCGCCTTTGGTTCACTTGGCCTCTTTTGCTCGGAGACAATTTAAGAAGGACAATAGACAAGGAACACGAATAACCCAAAAAGGAGAAATCATGCCTGTATCTGCACTATGGGCTCTCGTCATTAGTCTGATTGGACTTGCTCTTGGCTTGACGTATAAGTGAAACATTTCGGGTCAGGCATGCAAAGTTGTAGTGCGGCCAGGCAAGGTCGTGTAATCTAGTGGGTGGGATTCCCACCCCGGAAGACAGGCCGGTCACCGGGTAGCAAGTCCTTGGAGGCTGTATGGTAACATCCAGCTTTAAGCG
>JACMKN010000243.1 GCA_014380135.1 Deltaproteobacteria bacterium | reverse complement strand
CCAAACTTGGTCGCAGCGTAATAGCCGCATGCTGCCGAATAACCGAATTGACTATTGTTCCAGCTCTTGCAAGCTGAAGTCTTATCAAAAAATGTTACGACTCAAGTTGTAAGAGACTAGAAACAGATTCAGGAGTTGTCGTGCTATCCGGCGCAACCGTTGCCAAACCGGGCCTCTTAACAGGCGTCCATACACCGTCCACCCCCGCAGCGCCGGGCACAGTAGCGATCCGTCTTGCGTCAGCAGGAAACACTACATTCGACCTGGGCGAGTTCGTCACGGTCAATACGGACATTCTTCCCGGCAATGTCCCCACGGTTGCCGGTTTCACCCTGACCGGATTTAAAGCTTTTGATCTGAACGGCGCAGAAATTCCCGGTGTTACTTCCTCCATAGTGGTGGACATCCGGTAGTTTCCGGCACGGTTTCAAAGTGAACAAAAGGGCAACCGGAAACGGTTGCCCTTTTTGCTTGTCCATAATCCTCGTCCGTGGGATTTCCATGTCCCAGGCGTCCCTGGCTACTTTGTCAGATTACGCCCCCCTCCCTAACCCTCCCCCGCTGGGGGATGGAATTAAAGTCTCCACCCAGCGGGGGGAGGTTGGAGGGGGGAAGCGATGCTGCCATTGTCTTAATGTGACCAAGGCTGCCTTGCCACAGGATCATACCGGTTTCTTGACCCATTTAGCGTTTGGTTCTAACATTGTAATAGGGAAGCGCGATTGGGAATTTTCCAGAGAAACAAGGCGGGAACGTCATGCGGGCAGAAGGAAGGGGGTTTATCATGTCAGCCATAGTACTGAACAAAATAGAAGTGACAGCACTGATCAGTGCGCTTGAATCATATCTCCCCGAATTGGCAACGGAGAGAGTCGGCACTGACAACAGGGAATGGCATGCGCAACTGAAAGAGCAGGAGACCATACTCGGCGATATCCTGAAACGACTGAAAACCGAGAAGTTCTGAAACTCGGATGGTAAAACCGAGTGCATGAAAAGGGGGCGGGCCATCTCTGAGAGAGTGTCTGCCCCCTTTTCTTTTGCCTACTTTCAGGGCCGGTCGAAGCGCACTACGCTGTAAGGTGTGTCGGGGGTCACAGTGACACCGAAGCGGGCGTTCACGACATACAGTCCGCTGGCGGCGCCTGCGATGGTGGTCGGTACATCGAAGGCCGGGTTGGAGAAGCGGGTCCGCAGCGTGCCGCTGTTGAAATCCGGCGCCAGGTCGATCACCGCCACCAGATTCAGGCGGTTCTGGACCACGAACAGGGTCTGCCCCTCCAGCAGGAGGCCGTCACCGTTTACTACCGTTTCCGCGCCGATGTCGATCTTCCTGGTCACCCCGCTCAGCGGATCGACGCTGAAGAGGAAACCGGTATTGCTCTGCACCACGATCAGCCTGGAACC
Source organism: Deltaproteobacteria bacterium (assembly GCA_014380135.1). GTDB lineage: Bacteria > Desulfobacterota > Desulfuromonadia > Geobacterales > Pseudopelobacteraceae > JACRCG01. The sequence goes on along the minus strand of JACMKN010000243.1, from coordinate 1,103 downwards.
GGCCGAGGCGATGCCGTTCAGGTTGTTGACCCCGGCCACAAGCAGGAGGTCACCACTGAGCGACAGGGTCGTTACCGTCTCCTGGCCGGCTAGGGATCCGTCCGCGGGGAGCGGCACCCGGTAGAGAACCGGTTTGCGGGAATCGGTGAACCAGGCGGCGTCGGCGGTAAGGACTACGTCGTTAACGAAGGTCGGGATTTCCACAGTATTTGCTGGAGTCAGGGTATAGACAGCCAGGTCCTGGCCGCTGGCCGCATCGTACAGAAAGGCCTTTCCGGTGGCACCTCCGGCCACGAAGATCCGGCCACGGCCGTCAAGCTTGATGCCGATGGCCGCACGCCCGGCCTGGGCCGGAACCAGTACGCTCCCGGTTCCGCTGGTGATGTCGGCGCGGTAGACCGCGCCGCTGGGAATCGACCCGGCGTAGATAGAGTTGCCACTGATTGCGATCCCCTCGGGCTGAAAGCCGTTGGGGAGCGGAATCAGATCCACCGCCTTGGGCGCGGCGGTATCATCTCCGCTGCAGGCGGCAAGCAGCAGGCCGAACAGAAGGATCGGAATTATCCTGTAAAGTGTGGTTTTCATATTGCACCTCCAAATGTTTAATAGTCCGTAAAAACGGCTATCTGATAAGCGCGCCACCGATCGGCGCAAAGCGCATCAGGAAAAAGCGCAGCGAACCGGCGGCCGGTTCCCAGGTTATCTCCAGTCCGTTGATCCTCTCCCGCATATTATAAAGCTCGATGATCTTCTCGGCTACATAATCCATGTGGGACTGGGTGTAGACCCGGCGCGAGATGGTGAGCCGCACCAGTTCCAGTTCGGGAAAATGCTGTTGGCCGGTCTGTTTGTCCCGGCCGGCGGAGATGACCCCGCGCTCCATGGTCCGCACGCCGCTGTGCAGGTAGATGGCGCTCGCCAGGGCCTGGGCCGGGAACTGTTCCGGGGGCAGATGGGGCAGGAACCTGCGGGCGTCGATGAAGACCGCGTGCCCGCCCACCGGCACTACGATCGGAATGCCGGCATCCAGCAGCAGCTGCCCCAGGTACTGGGTCTGTCCGACCCGATAGGCGATCCAGTTGTCGTCGATGCACTCCCGGATG
>JACMKN010000242.1 GCA_014380135.1 Deltaproteobacteria bacterium | reverse complement strand
GTACCCGAACAGTTCGCTCTCCAGCAATGTTTCCGGCAGGGCGCCGCAGTTGATCGCAATAAATCTTTTCTCCCGACGGGGAGAATTGTAATGGATGGCCTGGGCGATCAATTCCTTGCCGGTGCCCGACTCGCCGGTAATCAGAACCGCCGTGTCTCTGACAGCCACCTTTTCAACACGTTCCAGAACAGACCTTAATCCGCTGCATGAACCTACGATGTTGTCAAAACAGAATTTAGCCTCCAGCTCGGCCCGCAACTCACGGTTCTCTTCCAGCAGTTGGGATTGCTGCAGGGCGTTCTTGACCCGGTAAATCAATTCATCGGGCTCAAAAGGCTTGGTCAGCATATCGTAGGCCCCTTTGCGCAGGGCCTGGATCGACATGTCAACCGTGGCGTAGGCCGTGATCATGATGACCGGAATATCCTTCTGCTTCTCCTTGATGGCCTGCAATACCTCCAGGCCGCTCATGCCGGGCATTTTGATGTCGCTGATGACCAGATCCCAGGCTGCGGCCCGGAACTCCTCAACCGCCATGCGGGGCGAAGTGTATGCTTTCGCCAGATAGCCATGGTCAATGAGAATGCTCTCCATCATCCGGCAGAGCCCTTCCTCGTTATCTATCAGCAGGATACGTTTTTTGACTGTCATTTACAGTTCCTCTTTGTTGATCGGCAGCGTGACCGTCACGCAGGTGCCCTCGCCGATGACGCTCTCGATCCGGATCTCGCCATGGTGCTGATCAATGATCTGCCTGGTGATGGCCAGTCCCAATCCGGTGCCGCGCTCCTTGGTGGTGTAGAATGGCTCGAAGATCTTGTCCAGGCTTTCAGAGGGGATGCCGCAGCCGCTGTCGCAGAACTGTATGCGCACATGCCCCTCGTCAACAGCTTCGGTCCGGATCCTGAGTGTGCCCCCCTCCGGCATAGCCCCGCCGGCGTTGAGGATCAGGTTTATGGCCACCTGGCGCATCTGATCGCCATCCAGCTCTATGTTGGGAATGTCGGGCGCAAATTCGGTGCTGATCGTCACCCCGCGCATGTCGGTATGGTTGGCTGCAAAATCAACAATCTGCTGCAGCAGAACGTTCAGATCGGTTGTCTCCAGGGTCGGGCGTGGTGTGCGGGCGTATGACAGCAGGTCCTGGACGATCTTTTTGCAGCGTTTGCTTTCCCGCTTTATCTCGTGGATATATTTGAAGTTGGGGTCATCTTCACTCATCTTGCCCTCAAGGTAACCGGCATAGCCAAGGATGACACCCAGTGGATTGTTGATTTCGTGGGCGACTCCCGAGGAGAGTACTCCCAGCGAGGCCATCTTGCCCTGCTGGGCCAGGCTGGCTTCCATCTCCCGGTTCTGTCGGATAATCTCGGTCATGCGATTGAAGGCGCCCGCCATCTCGGCCAACTCGTCGGCGCCGGTAACCGTCATGTGTTCGTCCAGTTGGCCGCGTTTGACGCGACGGATGACCTCGATCATGTGGGTAATCGGTCTGGTGATAATGGTGGAAGCCCGAAAAACCATCGCCGTCGAGGTTGCCCCGACGCCAAGAATTAGCAGAATCATGCTGTACATGATATGTGTCTTGATCTTGTTGGCTTCCAGATAAAATTCATCTTCATAGGATCCTACCGCTATGATCCAGTCCCACGGTTCGAAATATTCATAGCGCACTATTTTCATCCGGGCGGCTTTATCACCGATATTCTTCCAGGGATACCTGATCCATCCGCTTTTTTTTGCACACATTTCCTTGATGAAGCGATTGCCGTTGTAATCCCGGGCGTCGATCATGTTCTTGCCTTCCGAGTCGGGATGAATCGTAAAGGTTCCCTTGCTGTCCATGCAGAAGATGTAGCCGGTAGCTCCGACTTTTTTACTCTTGATGCTGTCCTTCAGCGCGGCAAAAGATTTTCGTTCGAAGGAGGCCTGCTCGGAGGTCTCGTCCAGATATCCGCCTGCGGCGATGATCCAGTCCCATTCGCGGAAGTAACGATAGGCTATGATCTTGTTGCGTGGCCGTTTGTCGCCCAGCACGGCATTGCGCCAGGGGTAGGTGATGAAAAGAGTTTCTCCCGGTTTGGAGCTGCGGGCGGTTTTGCATATCTCGCGGATGAAGTAACGGCCGTTCTCGTCACGTTCGTCAAAGACATTTTCACCTTCTCTGGCGATATGGACCTGCAGGTCTCCTCTGCTGGTCATTGCGTAGATATAACCGGTCTCACCGACATTGACCTTTTTGAGCGCCTGGCGCGCCTCGCGCTTGGCCGTTTCAAGCTTGAGGTTGCCCTTTGTAAACTGGTTGTGCTCGTTTTGGACAAGGTTGTATGAAAGTGACGTCAGGGTTGCCAGTTCCTGGTTCAAATATCTGAAGCGGTCCTGTTTGTAGACCTGGAACTGCTGATGGTGGGAATTGAGCAGATCGAGACTGAAGGCGGACATGTGCTGCAAATCGTCCTTGCTGGTTTTTGTAATTCCGCGATAGGCCTGCTGATTGGCAATATAGCCGATCACGCCGGCCACGATAAAGATCGGGCCGATTACCAGCGGCAGTACCAGTGACAGCAGTTTGCCGCGCATTTTGAGTGATGTGATGAATCTGTTCATTGTTCACCCGTATTGTGTATACATTTATGCATCAACTGATATACCCGAATGCGGTTGGCAAATCAAGCAGTCAGGCTTGGAGCCGGCGGGTGGGTATGGTATGATTCCAAATTTGGCGCAGGAGTAGAGAGGATGAATGGCGGTGGGACGGGGCGCGTTCTATTGCCCTTGGATTTAATGATCTGGAATTGTCATGGCTCTTGCAATATTTTGCGGTGCTCCAGGACGCTGTTTTCCAGTTTTACCTCGCGGAAGATCTTTTGCGCCTCTTCGGTGGTCAGGCCGACACTGGGTCGATTGCCCATCCAGTGGGTGACGTCGCCCTTGCATGGATCAAGCGGAACCGGAAGGGGGGGGCCGGGAATAGCTCTTCCGTCCACGTAAAGAGCGGCCTGAAAGGCGTCCTCAACCTGTACCAGAGCAAAATCAGCCTTTAAACCGTTCGAAAGGATCTTGGATACAATATTCCGTTTGAATATCATCGCAAATTCTCCTGTAGTATGCTGGAATAGGATGTGCTGGATGCACACGTTAAGTAAACCCTGTGTCCTGTTAAAACGCAAGAACTTATTGAGAGGTCTCCGCTAACCATGACTGTCCGTAATCAGGTTTTTACAAACATGCTTGAAACACTTTCCCGCGATTATCTGCAGGGCAAGCAAGAGGTCCTGCGACTTTCGGCCATCGCCCTGCTGACCGGCGGGCACATCCTGATCGAGGATCTGCCGGGCCTTGGCAAGACGACAGTTGCGCTGGCACTGGCCGGAATTACCGGCCTTTCATTCGGCCGGGTGCAATGCACCAGCGATCTGCTGCCATCCGATATCACCGGCCTGTCGATCTTCAATCGCGATGACGGACGTTTCAGCTTTCAGCATGGTCCGATCTTCAGCAATATTGTATTGCTGGACGAAATCAACCGGGCCATGCCGCGCACCCAGAGCGCCATGCTGGAGGCGATGGAGGAACGCCGGGTAACGGTGGAAGGGGTCACCCATCATCTGCCGGATCCTTTCATGGTCTTTGCGACCCAGAATCCGTCCGACCAGAGCGGCACTTTTCTGCTTCCGGAATCGCAGCTGGATCGTTTCCTGATCTGCACCGATATCGGTTATCCTCCCGAACATCTTGAAAGGCAGATCATCGCCGGAGGCGGTATCCGGGAACGCATCGGCGACATGCAGCCGCTGGTGACGGCCGACGAAATCATTGTCGCCCGCCGGGATGTGCAAAGCGTCTGCCTGTCCGAGAAGGTTCTGGGCTATATCCATGCGCTGGTCATTGCCACCCGTGCGGATGACCTGATTCAAACCGGGCTTTCAACACGGGCCGCGATCAATCTGGCCCAGGCGGCCAAGGCCTCGGCCTTTCTGGCGGGCCGTGACTACGTGGCTCCGGAAGACGTCAGAAACAATGTCGTAGCGGTCTGCGCCCATCGGTTGGTGATGCGCAACGAGATGTCCGGCTCTGACAGGGGAGGGGTGCTACGGACAATCATCGACCGCATAGCGTTGCCTTTGGCCTGAAGATCAGCAAGGCCGGAGCCCTGTACGTCGCTTTAACCCTGCTGCTGGGCTTTTCGGCGGTCAATACCGGCAACAACCTGCTGTTTCTGGTGGTCTCCGGGCTGCTGGCCTTCATGAGCGTGACCGGTCTGGCCGGCATGTACAATATCAAAGGGTTGGCGCCCGAACTTCTGCCGCCCGACGATATCTTTGCCGGTACAGCCGCCCCTTTCCGGCTGCGTGTCCGCAACAGCAAACGCCGGCTGCCCTCCTTTCTGATCCGCCTGGAGTGCCATTCCGGACAGGCGCTGACTTTCCCGCTCGTTCAGCCGCAGGCTGTCTGCGAAGGGATTGTCATGCTCACCTTCAACCAGCGCGGTCTTGTTCCGGCCGGCCGGCTCAAGATCAGCTCACCCTATCCGGTCGGCTTTTTTTCACGCTACTGGACCTTCGAGAGCAGCACCGTCTTCACGGTTTTCCCGCGTCCGCTGGCTGCCGCCTATCCCGCTTCCGGAGATGACACCTCCCGTAGCGGAATGGCCCTGCGCAGGGAGAGGGGCATAGATGGAGAGCTGGAGCGGATTGATCCCTACAGCGGGGCGGAACCGCTGCGATCGATCCATTGGAAACTCTCGGCCCGCACGCCCGGATTTCTGGTGAAAGGTTTCGGGCGCCAGTCGGCGGCGCCGCTTCTGATCGATCCGTCGGAGTTGCCGGGGCAGGGGCTGGAGGAGCGGCTGTCGCGGGCGGCCTGGCTTGTACGGCGCTGGGTGCGCGAACGTCCGGTCGGGCTTGTGCTTGCCGGTCGCGTGATCCCGGCCGGATTTGGAAAACGGCACGGGCGGACCCTGCTGAAGGAGCTGGCGCTATATGGTCTCGATTAGAAGACTGTCGGCAATTCTGACCTATGTCATCGGGCTGTGCGGCCTGATTCCGCTCTTTCCCTGGCTGGAGACCGCTCCGCGTCTGATTCTGGCCCTTGCTTTTCTGTCCGGCCTCTGGCAGGAACTGCGGGGCAGCTGGCAGATCAAACCCTGGATGCAGAACAGCGCCATCATACCGGTTTTTCTGTATTATGCGGTTCAGTTCAGCCGCTCTAATCCGGTTCAGCCGGTCGTCAGTCTGCTGGCAATAATGCTGGCCGTGCGGCTTTCCGGGGAAAAAACGGTCCGTCACAGCCAGCAGATTCAGGCCCTGTCGCTTTTCTGTCTGGCATCTTCCTCGCTCTTCGATCTGAGTCCGCTGTTTCTGGTCTATCTTGGCTTGATGCTGCTACTGGTGGCGGTGGCCCTGGTTCTGCTTACCTTTCAGGATCAGGAAAGCGAGCTGCTGGTATCAAGGCCCGAGTTGCGCCAGGTGCTGATGGCCGGATGTCTGATGCCGCTTTTGTCACTGCCGCTGCTGCTGTTTTTATTTCCGATTCTGCCCCGCACCCAAATGCCGCTCTGGAACTTCCTGGCGGCTCCAACCGTCCGCAGCTCGGGCTTTTCGGACAAGGTTGAGCCGGGCGCCCAAGCCAGTATCGGCGAATCCAGGACGCTGGCATTCCGGGCCGAGCTGATTCGCCAGCCCCCCCAGCAGCTCTACTGGCGCGGCACGGTTTTTAACCGGCTGCAGGGACAGCGCTGGATCAGAACGGAAGCCGTTCCGAGTGAGCAGCCCCTATTCGGCGGACAACTGGTTGAGCAGACCATCTATCCCGAGCCGGCCGCTTCCAGGGTGCTGATAGCGCTGGACCGGCCCGTCTCGATAGCGCTCTCCCGTCTGAAACGCTCACCGGATGGTGTCTTCGAGTACCAGGGTTCCGCCGGCAAACGCCTGAATTACAGCGCCAGATCGGAATCGAAGGGCAGCGTTGCAACCAGCCGTGCAATCAACCGACTCTTTTATCTGCACCTTCCCGGGCCTCTTCCCCCGAAAATGAAGCAGTTGGCCGACGATATCAGGCGGCGCGGCACAAACGACCGTGAACGGCTGGAGCTGCTGGAGGCATATTTTCGCAACGGCGGCTATCGCTATTCGCTGCGTGGACTGCCGACCGGCGAGCGTGCCCTGGAGCAATTTCTGTTCGAGACCAAACAGGGACACTGCGAGTTTTTCGCATCGGCCTTCGCGCTGCTGCTGCGGTCCGCCGGGGTACCCTGCCGGTTGGTCGGCGGTTATGTGGGGGGGGAATACAACGAGATGGGCGGCTACTATCTGGTCAGCGAGGATATGGCCCATGTCTGGGTTGAAGCCCTGATCGAAGGCAGCGGCTGGATAAGAATCGACCCGAGCAGCTTTGCAACCAACGCCGGGGAGGTCTGGGGCGCCGGAAAACCACGCTCGTTGCTGCTGCGGCTGCGCCTGACGCTGGACTATTTCAATTACCAGTGGAATAGGTCGGTTATCGCCTATGACTTCGAGCAGCAGTTCGAGTTTGCCCGCCGGGCCGGAAAACGGTTGCAGGGGATTGATCCGGCCAGGTCGCTGCGTGCCACGCTCCCCTACCTTGTGCTGATTCTGTTTTTCGGCGCCCTGTTGTTTGTGGTGCGCCGGACATCGCTTTTCAGCAAACGGGAGGAGCGCATCCTGCGGCGTTTCATTGGCCGGATTGAGCGGGATTACGGGATCGATACCCGCCAGGGTCAGATGGGGCTGCTGGAGATTGCCGAAAAGCTCGGGAACGAGCGGGCCAGCGAGTTTGTCGGCATTTATGCCGGTGCGCTCTATCGTGACCGGCGCTTGACCGACGAGGAGTACCGGCGTTTGCGACGGATTTTGCGGGCGGGTTTCTTGTGATACAAATTCCAATATACCAATATACCGTTTTAGGTCGAATTGTCATATCCCGCCAGTCTAAAACGGGAGACCGCTGCAATCGTTGATCAAGTGATGTTTTTTCGTTGTCGCACACCTTGACACCCTTCTCAAATGCTGTATCCAACAGCCGCGTCACAGTGCGCAGGCCCTGCCATAAAAAGTTCCCAGCTCGTTTCTTCAGTATCAACACTATCCAACTATTTTTTGTTTGTTACTAATCAGGCCCCATTAAATATTTCATATCATGGTTGACATCCCACCAAACTTTGGTAAATAAAATATTAATTTAATCGATCTGTCCACTTTCATAAAACTCTGAAAACAATTAGGCGCTTAGGACAGGCTAAAGCGAGTTTCTATCATTTTTGAAAAGGGAGGTGCATCTGGAATGAAATTCATGGAAGGATATTTATTGGGGTTATAGCGGTGGGGGGACTTGGATTTGCAGGAACCTCGGTTTTAGAAAATTCACAGAAAAGGAGGAAGTCTATGAGAGTAAGAAGCTTTATCTGTTTGGCATTTTTTCTGGCGGCGGCTGTACTGTCCGGCTGCGGAGACGGAGGCGGAGGTGGGTCCAGCGCGACGCCGGCACCTACGGCCACCAGCGGCCTTCTCAAACTGAGCACCAGTGGTAATGCGAACACCATCGGCGCCATCGAAGTTACGGTTGATTTGCCCGCCGGAGTGGTGGTGCAGGCCGACTCAACCACCGGAGAAGCGGCCGCGGGCGTTGTTACCATCTCTGGTGTTGCCGCAGTCGGCGTCGACAAGCTGGTTTCGGCTAAATATACCCCCGGAACTCCCGGTCGGTTGAACATGATCCTGATCAACACGACAGGCTTTGGACTGGGTGAGTTTGCCACAATCAAGTTCGACATGGCTGCGGGCGGCAGCTTCCCCGCCAGCAAGGATGCATTCGCAGTGACCGCCTTCGCCGCCAAGGACCTGAGTTCAAACGCGCTCGTTGGCGTTACCGCCGCGCCGGCATCGCTGTCTGCGGGGCCTTAGTCAGCAGGATTCGGTCCGCTGTCGTTGTTGAAACGCTGCAGCGGGCTATCAATAAGTATTTACCAGGACATCTAAAAGGAGAAATCACATGAGACAGAAATTTAC
>JACMKN010000241.1 GCA_014380135.1 Deltaproteobacteria bacterium | reverse complement strand
GTCTCCCCGGATGGCAGCCAAAGCTACCTTTGCTTTGAATTCGGAAGTACGTTTCGTTCTCATGCTTGCCATCATAATTGCCTCCGCAATCATGAGCAAACCAAACTTAACTACCTGTCCGAAAAACCGTAAGCATTATAAAGGGCAGTGGTTAGAAATTTCATAATTCATAATTCATCCCTCATAATTTGAATTGGGACGGCATACCAGAGGTTGAAGCTGCTGAAGGGGTAAAAGTGCTGAAAAAAACGGGGTGTTTTCAGGGCACTATTGTTATAAATAAGACAGTTAAGTCACAATTCCGGCCGGCCGGAATTGGGGTTTTGTTGGTTTTGTCTGCAGGGTTCTAGATGGGAACGATGCAGTTGGCTGTCCTTTGTTCGCAACCAGTCCGACTTGGTTGATGGGTGGTGGATGGTTGAGGTGTCGTAGCGTGGGTAGGTGAGTGGATGGGGGCACTGAAATGTGGAAAATGGAGACGCGACCCCTATGGATACTTGTTGAATATCATAACGTTATTTGTGACTTTGTCTCAGGTGTAGACCTGTCATTGTTCGGCTGTTTCCTACAGGAAAAAAATGAGGTGTAACATTATGGATATACCAGGTTTTCAAATATGTATGCTTCCTTTACTTAAAGTTCTCTCTGACGGGCATTAGCACAGTATAAATGAGGCTGTTGATTCGGTTGCTGATCAGTTGCAAGTACCACCGGAAAAACGAGCGCAACTTCGAGAAAGCGGCGTCAACATACTTTACAATACGGTCGCATGGGCTAAAACCTATCTAAAACAGGCAGGTCTTTTATACTATCCGGTGCGTGGAATGATGCAGATCACGAATGAAGGCAGAGTACTGCTAGAATCGGGAGTACAGAATATTGATATAAAGTTCCTTGATCGTTATCCATTGTTTGTGGAGTTTAAAAACCGCAAGGGTACAAAATCGGCGTTAGCATTCAATCCTGACGGGACGGAAAAACTTCTTTTTGAATCTCCTGAAGATGACGATTCGTTTACTGATTCCTTCATCCCAGTTGAAAAACAAATTTGGGTCTTTGCTCCCGGGCCTCAAGCCAAATTCTGGGACGATTGCCGATCAGACTCTATTGCCGTTTTTGGAGCGAAATCGCTTGGTTCCCTTGATGCCTATAACTCCAAAGATGAGATGCAGCAAAAATTGAAAGAGGGCAGTTCAAGTGACAGCGAACCCAGTAACAATGCCTTGGCTGCCTGGGAATTTTCCCGAGTGATGAAGGAGGGCGATCTTGTTATCGCCAAGAAAGGTAACCGAAAAATAGTTGGCGTTGGCATTGTTCGAGGCACTTACCGTCACGACCCACAAAGGGCTGAGTATCAGAACATCAGGGATGTAGAGTGGACCCACATAGGTGAGTGGCTTCTGCCAGATGGCATGCGCTTTGCCCTCAAGACCCTTACCAACATCACGCGTTATAAGGATTACGTTGAAAAGATATTGAATACCGTTGGCATTGATTTCATTTCGTCTGGGACTCGACACTTTTGGCTGAACTGCGCTCCGGCGGTATGGCGTGTTTCTGAATATCCTGTTGGTACAGAAGAAACCTTTACTACTCACAATGACAAAGGGAACAAACGCCAAGTTTATGCTTGCTTTGCGGCGGCTAAACCTGGGGATCTGGTTATTGGCTATGAAACAACACCCGTACAAAAAGTTACGACATTGTTGTGTATAACACAGGGCATTCATGTTGAAGATGAAGGAGAATGTATTCGTCTAAAAATTGTTAAACAACTTGAGCAGGCCCGCAGCCTTCAAGAGTTGAGAGTGATCCCATCTTTGGCAGACTGTGACCCTGTGAAGGGTGAACGCCGCGGAAGTCTCTTCCAACTTACCCAAGCAGAATACGAATCAATACTGGAACAAAGTCCAATTGAAGAAGTGGAAGTATCTGAACCTGAACTGGCTAAAGAGGTCTACTCAATTGAGGATGCCATTGATGGGCTCTTTGTGGAAAAGAGCACTTTTTGTGATTGGTTAAAGCAGTGGCGGTCAGAGAAAAATCTCATTTTGCAGGGCGCGCCTGGCGTGGGTAAAACGTTTGTAGCGCGCCGCCTTGCCTACGCTCTCATGCAAGAAGAAGACAAGGAAAGGGTGGCACTTGTGCAGTTCCACCAGTCCTACGGTTATGAGGATTTCGTTCAGGGAATTAAGCCGGTACGTATCAAAGACGGTGAGACAATACGAACCATATTTGATCTGCGCAATGGTGTTTTCTATGAGTTCTGCCAAAAAGCCAAACGGGATCCGAGTCCTCATGTTTTCATAATTGACGAAATTAACCGAGGCAATCTGTCGCGTATTTTCGGTGAACTATTGATGCTCATTGAAAGCGATAAACGCGGTGAGGAATATTCCCTGCGACTTACCTATCAAGAGGAGGGGCAGAGTTTCTTTGTGCCTGAAAACGTGTATATCCTGGGTATGATGAACACGGCAGACCGCTCCCTTGCTGTGGTGGATTACGCGTTGCGCCGCCGCTTCCGTTTCGCCACTCTCAGGCCAGCCCTGGGAGATCCAACTTTCCGCGAATACCTGTCAGAAGTTTGTGACGAAGAACTTGCAGATCGAATAATTTTGAAACTAATACGATTAAATGAGGAGATCGCGAAAGACACAGGAAATCTGGGTCCGGGCTTTTGTTTGGGACATAGCTATTTCTGTCGCGTTCAGAATGCCGAGGACTACCTAGATGTGATCAATTTCCAAATAGCGCCCCTGCTTCGGGAGTACTGGTTCGACCAGCCTCGAAAAGCTGAAGACCGTATATTGGAACTGTTGAGTCTCTGACATGCCTGCCATTCCTATCCAAAACATTTATTACCTCTTGAGCTACGCATGGGATCTGCTTGATGAGGCTGATGAATTAGCCGTAGATACGGAAGACCTGCCTCAGGTTTTGGATCTTGTGGCCAGGTTACTGACACAGGGCACTCAACGTTTGTTGCGTCGCGGTATGGATAGGGGATACCTCCCCCAAACCGAGGTTTTAAGCACCCTGCGGGGGCGCATTGATTTTGGGGCATCGGTGAAAAGGCTTCTGTTGGAACAATGCAAGGCGCAATGTGATTTTGAAGAATTCCTGCCAGATCTTCTGCATAATCGAATTTTGAAAACAACCATCCAAACTTTGTCCACCGCTGAGGGGCTAGCTTTCCGTCAACGCCGGGACCTGCACACTCTGTTACGCAGAATGGATGGCATTAGCCCGCTTCATTTGCGAAAGTCTCACTTTGCTGAGGTGCGCTTGCACCGAAACAATGCCCATTACCGCTTGCTCATGCATCTGTGTGAGTTGGCTTTTGATAACTTGCTGGTTAACGAGCAAACAGGTCAACGGATCTTCCGGAACTTCCTGCGGGACAAACAACAGATGGCGCGTCTCTTTGAGCATTTTGTGGCAAATTTTTATCGAAAAGAAACATCTTGGAAGGTTTCACCACAGGAAAAGATCCCGTGGGATACATCAACACCACATGAACTTCTTCCCGAAATGAACGCCGATGCAGTACTGCGTAGTTTTGGCCGGACAGTTGTCGTTGAGTGCAAGTTCTATCAGGAAACATTGCAATCAGGGCGGTGGTCAGAGAAGCCCAAGCTGAGGTCACACCACCTTTACCAACTTTCTGCATATATGGAAAACCTGCGTTGTAAACTCCCTGGTGATGGACAATTGGAAGGCATCATTATCTATCCAGTTGTCAATGCCGTTCTTTGTGAAAACCTCATTCTGGCGGGCAATGAGATAAAGGTCTGCACGCTAGAGTTGAACGCGCCATGGGCGCAGGTATCGTTACAGATGAAAAAAATTGCGGAAGGGTGCTTTTAGGTATGAATTTTTTAAATGCGTTATGGACAACCTTCGGTTATTGACTTTCTGGCATTTGAATGCCATGACGAAAAAACGGGACGACCCCTTAAATGAGACAATAGCGATGGAAATTACCAATCAACACTCCTGCCCATTCTGCAATCCGGACAACACAAAAGTTGTCATCGCCAATGACCACGCCATAGCCATGAACGACGGCTATCCCGTCACCCCCGGCCACACTCTGATCCTTCCAAAGCGCCACATTGCCTCTTTCTTCGAGGCAACCAGAGAAGAGCAGGCAGCCATGTTCGAGCTGCTGGCTGAAATGCGGGAAAGACTGAAATCCCTCCCAACCTCCCTTTCTGAAAGGGAGGAGACAAACCACCACCAGTCACGCTCAGAAAAAGTGGAAAGTTTTTCAGTGCCCGACGGCTTCAACATCGGCATCAACGATGGCGCAGCCGCCGGCCAGACGGTCATGCATCTGCACATCCACCTGATTCCGCGCTACTCTGGCGACACGGAAGACCCGCGCGGCGGCGTGCGCTGGATCATGCCTGAGAAGGCACCCTACTGGAAGAAACAATGACCGAGCTCGCAACCTACGTCCGGCAGTTTGCCCACCTGCGCAGGGCACCCAATGCTGTTTTTACTGAGGCCACAAAGAAATTTGAACGCTCTGCTGTGAGCATTTTTTTAATATCTAGCAAAACTAACTAGGAGGATGATATGAAAAAAATTAGCGTAGTCTTTTTGGGAATTATTTTGTTGTTTTTTGTTTTCGGTTGTTCAAAATCATTTAGTAAACCAGACAAGCATGTTGTTTTAGAACTTGCTACCAAAAGTGCTGCTGAAGTTTTTTTGTTAGTTGATAGCAACAGAGAAATGATTAATACTAAATGGGGTCCTGCTGCGGTTAAAAAAGTAGAAGTTGGAGGAGTAAAATTTTCATCAGAACCTACAGCAAGTGAACTTGTAAAAAGAAAAGATTTAAATGGAGTTGAAAGAGATATGTGGGTTGTAGATATTTCTGCAGAAGCAAACGTAATATATTCAGCAAGTACGGGCTTGGTTGATAAGTCATTAAATAGAAACGAAATACTAAAATATAAAATGTTTGTGTATAAAACTAATGAGAATAAATATCTTTACGAAAATGGCGCTGTAGAAGGTTTTAAAGCAGCAGCCTTCATTTAATTATAAAAGTAAAACGCTAAAAAAAGGGGGGTACCCGCAACGACGATCTGGTGGCGGTGTCCCATGCTGAACGTCTGCATGACTGGGCCAACGAGCCGAAGCAACTGCTGGTTTTTGAACGGGGCGACCACAACACAATTATGTCCGTCAATCTTGAGCCCTATTTCGCTGCAGTGGGAGAGTTTATACAATCAATCAAGGTGGGTTGCGCAGATGGTCATGGCCGCTTGTAGAACGTGTGGTGATGATCGGGGATATAAGAAGACTGAAGTTGATTTTTACAAGCTTGAAACATATTGATGACCATGTTAGCATGGTCATCAGGAGATTTTTCACCATGACACAAGCTGTTTCCAAATCGCAGTTCAAACCCCGCAGTCTTGAGTATTTCCGTCGTATCGAGCAGACCGGCGAAGAGCTGATTATAACCGACCATGGCCGACCGGTTCTGAAGGTTGTTCCGTATGTTGCTGATCCGGAGGAGCATTTCAGGGGACTTCGTAACACAGTGCTAAAGTATGACGATCCTCTGGAACCAGTGGGCGTAGACGACTGGGATGCTTTGAAATGATTGTGCTGGATACCCATGTTATGATCTGGTGGGTCAATGACCCCGCTCAGCTGAGCATGCCGGCTCATGCTGCTATTGCGAAAGCCATGGATACAAAGTCGGTATATGTTTCCTGCATCAGCTCGTGGGAAATTGCGTTGCTGGCAGATCGGGGAAGGCTTAAACTGGCGATTGACGTCCGTGACTGGCTCGCCCGCTGTGAGGCGATTCCGTTTCTCACTTTTGTTCCTGTTAACACTTTCATCGCGGTAGAATCAGTGCGCCTGCCCGATTTTCCCCACGCTGATCCTGCCGACCGCATTATTACCGCAACCGCCATGTCGCTTGGGGCACAGTTGGTAACAAAAGATGAGAGAATCAGGTCTTATACATATTTAAAAACTGTGTGGTAAAGAGGGGGCATGAATGACCATTGGGGAAGGCGAAGAGATCCTTGCCGGACGGCCACTGCGGGCATTCCGCCAGTGGCAGATGGTGCAGCTTTTTTCTCGCACAGAAAATAAATGAACCCCATGCTAACCCCTACGCCGCCTCTTTCATTGACTCCCACCCCTTGCAAGCCAGAGTCACCGTGCGCGGCACCGGCCTTGCTCCGGTGCGGTATTGGCTCACCGTCCGCCGGGTAAGCCCTATGGCTACCGCCGCCGCTGAAAGGGACAGCCCGTTAGCATCCTGCCACCGCCTGAACGTCACGTTATCAACCATCCCCGACTGTTCCAGCGCTAACTCCAGCACTCGATCTGCATCAATAGTTGCCCCGCACTGCCATTCAAGTGACCAGCCCCAATCAGCAACCGTTACGGTGGTGAATTCATCCGGATTTGACAGAGGCGCAAACGCCGCATAATCACGGATAATGTCTTTCAGATCCACCGATACCAATCGGCCATCGGTGTAAGTAACCTTCACAACAGCAGGTGCTACAATCTCAACATCTTTCAACCGTGCCGTCTGTTTTTTCATAATTCACCTCTTTTCAGGATTACCCATTATCAACCATTCCTGCATCACCAAAGCCATGTTTTCCACAACCCATACCTTTGCCTCGGCAACAATCTTTGCCGGTACTCCGGAATTAATCACCGTACCATCAAGAAACAGTACCGCTTTACCACTGGGATGCAGAACATACACATGTACCGGAGGATGTTCGGCACCTTGCACCTTGATAATCCAGCCATTTCCGGTAAAAATTTTTCCCATGTGCAAATGGTAGAGAAATGATTTCTCTGTGTCAAACAAATAAGAACGAACCAGGACAATATCATCCCCTGTTTAAACAATACCTTGTAACCTGTTACGTATGCAGCTATCTATGGCGTAGAAAAGTAAACAACACGGAGGGCTTTTGAGCGGTGCCGGGCGCCACAAGCCAGATCAATGGATCTGCCCGGTGTGTATCTCCTCAACACGGGTGCGGAATGAACTATCCCTCAATCCGCCGGTCAAACATCCAGGAAAATATGGTCAGGCATACGAATGTGAATACTTTTACATAACTTCGCATAATCCCTCGACAGCATGCTCATGCAAATGCTGCGTGAAAAAAGGCCGGTATAAACATGTCTCTACCACCAAAAAAGATGAAAACATCCAAAGCCAGAAACTTCCAGAAAGAGCCAATGAACATTTTGGAAGCAGAGATCGCCAAAACCGCGCTGCATGCCACGGGAGAGTTCTCGGTACTCCGCAAGCTGAACCTGGAAATGGAGACCGGCTTCACCGGGAGATCGGTCCAGGGATCAAAAATCGGTCTGTGTCTCGATACCGAGACTACCGGCCTTAACCATGCTGAAGACAAGATCATCGAGTTGGGAATAGTCGCATTTGAATACGACCCGACGACGGCGGAGATCATTCGGATTACAGATCGGTACAATGGTTTTGAAGATCCGGGGCGTCCACTTCCGAAAGAGATCATTGAGATCACCGGAATTACCGACGATATGGTTCGAGGACAATCCTTGGACGATCAACAGGTAAACCGGCTTGCAAATCAGGCAACGGTGGTGATTGCCCACAATGCCGGATTTGACCGCAAGTTTGTCGAAGCTCGCTTTCCTGTTTTTACAACGCTTCCGTGGGCATGTACGGTTAATCAGATCGACTGGCAGGCAGAGAAAATTTCCACACGAGTTTTGGAATATCTGCTGTTCAAGTTTGGTCTGTTCATCAACGCCCATCGTGCCCTGGATGATGCCGAAGGGGTGCTGGGAATCCTTCTGGGAAAACTGCCGGTAAGTAAAACCCCGGTATTCAAGGCCTTGCTGGACACCTATGAAGTAATAACATCGAATATCTGTGCGGTAGGAGCACCGTTTGACAAAAAGGACATCCTGAAACAGCGTGGTTATCGCTGGAACGATGGATCACAAGGTGCGTGTAAAGCGTGGTGGATCAGCGTGCCGAATGTTCTTGAGAATGATGAGCTTGCCTGGCTTGCCAGTGAGGTCTATTCCGATGGCAAAACAGACAGGGTCGAGATCAGTCGGGTCAATGCAATTGATCGCTTCTCCGTCAGGGAGCGATAGATGTGTGACAGTCGGGTAAGCCGAGCTTCCTCTGAAGCGATTAACTCAATGGGCTACTATTCTTCAACAACGTTTTAGCCGTGTGGTCCAATGATTCGTGGTCCACTGGCGATCTTCTGCAGAATGTCATGGTTTTCGTCGCACAATATCCGGAACGGCTCAGATATGCGCAAATCTTTTCCAGCCTCTAACCAAAACCTCCTGGCATTTTCATACACGTCACCCAATTCAAAAGTTAACGGGGGGTGATACGTCCCTGCAGATAGCTCTTCGCCGTCTCTTGGTCTGTAGTACATCGGCAGCATGTCATAGGCCGGAGAAAGTTTGAATTTGGTTCGTTCCTGGTTTGCCGGAATCAACGAGATATTGCCATGGTGCCGGTCCGTATTTGCAATCAAGCTGCCGAACAAATCCAGCCTGGAGAGATTTGTTGCATCGTCTGGTGACAGTATTTTAGCGGAAAGCAGTTTCTTCGATGCCGCCGTCCAATTACTTCCCATTCCGATAAACTCGGAGTCTACAACTGTCAAAGAGTTAACTGGGGTTCGTCCAAATATACCAATGCGGTCAAAACGATCCACTTCAAGAAATGTCCTGTTGCCAACTTGATGGATTGAAGTCGCCACTGCTGAGATCCCCATATCTCCAACTATTTTGAGCGCAATATGTTCGCATACCAGCAAATCTGACCACCGTTGTCCGGAAGGAGTGGACAGCAGGGGTGAAAACTTTACCAATACCCTTATGGGTAAATCTTCCCGCTCTGTCAAAACGGTAAACTTCGGCTGTTCACCACCAGCAGATGAACCTGCAGGGTCGCCTGCTATCGCTTCTTCTGCCAGTCTGGGGTAATCAGTAACAGAACAAATGACGGGCTGAAGCCGGGAAGCAACCATATACCTAGAAAGTGATTCTTCACCAACGATCACATCCCCGACGGTATCTTCACCTCGTCTGGTCAAAGCGACGAGAACGTCATCCTCTTTCCAACTGTTAAGGCGTTCGGAAAGCCCCAGTTCTGATCCGAACCGCAGGGCAAAGGCGCGGCCGACAAAACCGTCCGGTTTCAGGTCATAGATGAACCAGGGGATTGAAGAATAATAACGTGAAGACCAACCTTCCCCTGCCCACCAATAGCCACCATACAATGACCATAGCGTACCGGAAAAAAGTGCGTTGCCATTTTCATCTATGCGATACACAGGTAATTGATGGCCGATTCCAGGGAGATCGCGGGGACGTGCATAGGTGCTTGCCCTGGCTTGCCCAAAAGAGACTATTTTCGCCCCGACGAGTTTTGTCAACCGTGAAAGAGTCGCCGGGCTTATATCACCAAGAAGCTGCCTCAGGTTTCTTGCAGGTAATGGCCTGTCATAAAGGACGGCGAGAAGTTTGTTTGCCATTTGGGAGCTTACAGTCATTATTGCCACACTTTTGTGAAATGATACTGAAACGATTTAAAATATATGATATCCATAATAATAAATAAGTTACGTGATATCAAGCGGTGATTTGCTAGATAATACTTTTAGATGTATCAGAACAAAATATTCAAAAAAACTTGTTAGCCAACCGGTGTTATTTACCATCTGCTGTTGAAGCAAAGCCCCAGGAATCAAAAAAAACCAAAATAACTTGAACCGTTGCAAATTTTGTTCAGCTGAAATACAGTAACGGCTGTTACGATAAAATGACAGGCGGACTATATGAAGTTCTACAATAGAGTAAACGAACTGGCTGATAGGATTTAAAAAAATGCAGTTAACAGTTGCCAGGGAAGAGGAACGGATGAAGATTGGTGTGGTAGCCTGCAATATCTTACAGCGTGAGCTCGACAAGCTCCTCGCCGCAATGCCGGGGATAGAGGAGGTCGTCTATCTGGACGGGGCCTTGCATGTAAGCCCGCTCAAGATGAAGGAGACCATCCGGGGCGAGGTCAATAAGCTCATCGGACGGGTCGATGTGGTGTTTCTTGGCTACGGCTACTGCCAGTCGCTCAAGGGACTCGATCAAGAGTTCGACATCCCGGTGATTCTGCCCCAGGTGGACGACTGCATCGCCCTGCTCATGACGCCTGAACGCTACACCGAGGAAATCAGGAAAGAGGTCGGCACCTGGTTCATGACCCCGGGCTGGGCCGAGGTCGGGGCCGAAATGGTCATCAAGGAACTCCACCTCGACCGGGCGGAGAGATACGGCAAGAACCCCCTCGACATGGCGCGGCGGCTCTTCACCCACTACAAGCGCGGTCTTTTCATCGACACCGGGGTCGGCGACGACGCCCATTTCATCGCCAAAGCCGAGGAGTTCTGCCGGGATTTCAACCTTACCCTGGAAAAAACCGCCGCGGAGCCGACCCTCCTGGCAGCGTGGCTGGAAAAATGCCGACAGGCCGTGCCTCATACCAAGGTGCAATCAAAATGAGTACCAGGCGGCAAGGAAAGTGGCGACCGAGGCGTACATCAGTACGTTGAGGAACCACCGACGAAGCCAACAACGTAATCGTTTGATTGCGACTTGGTATCAGGAGTGACGCGGTTTTCCCACGGCCGTGGCCCTGATTCTGACTTCAATCAACACCCGGTCTCCCCAGCCGGTCTTTAACGGAAGCAGCTGTTCCTCCCGCTCGATGCTCACCACGAGCTCATCCCCGCCCCTTTTTTTAGCACCCGCTTGTGCCGAGTTCCTCGCGTACTCTTCTGCAAAGGTGATGGCCTCATCCAGCGTAGCGAAAGTGCGCTGCACGTCGGCGGCGGCCACGGCGAAGCCGTCCGGCCTGGCGGGACGCACGTGCAGCTCGCATCTCTCCACGACCCGACCGGTCACCGCGCCGAATGCGTTGGCCACCTCGGCATGCTCGGGGATGATAAGCCGCGCATCCAGTGCGGCAGCAGCAGCCGGGAAATAGGCCTGTACCGGCGCACCGACCGCGATCACCGGTGTGGCAAGGCTGATGGCGGCGCAAACGCCCTGAGCATCGGATAGCCGGAGGAGCCTGCGCAGAAAGGTCTCGGTCGCAGCCGACCAGTCGCGGGCGATGTCGCCATCCTCGTGCAGCGCCTTGGCGGCGATCTGCAAGGTGAGGGACGCGGTGATTTCCTGGTGCAGCAGCTCCAGCAGATCCTCCAAAGCCATCCCCGCCTGCCGGGCGAGCAGGCAGGCGCCGTATTCCGCGGCGTCCCGCTCCCAGAGCTGCAATTCTCCCCGGGCATGCATCAGGTCGGTCGGCGTAAAGGTGACCTCCGCCAGGTAGCCCAGCTCGACAAAGCGCTCGATTGCCACGAAGGGACCGATCTCCTCGGTTAGCCGCTTCCTGTGCACCACCATCCCGTCCAGAAGATCCACCAGCATCTGCTCGTACTTCGACAGTACAAAAGCCGGGCGCTTCACCAGGGTGTAGAAGTCAAGACCCGCATCGGCCGATTTCCTGTCGGAGGCTGACATCAGCTCCTGCAAGCTCTCCAGCAGGGCAGGGTGTTTCGCGGCTGCCGCGCAAAGTGGAATCGCCCGTCTCGGGCCGATCCGGCATGTTCCATCCGGCTCAACGGATATCTTGCTGTCGCCACCGAGCCCCACCGTCCACATATCGACGGCGTGGACCCTCGTTTGCCAGCCCCCTACCAGCGCCCCCGCCTCCGTCGTGGCGATCATGCCACCCTTCACGATCCCGATGTCGGTGGTCGTCCCCCCCATGTCAACGACGATGGCGTCCGCAAGTCCGGTGAGCCGACAGGCCCCGGCGATACTTGCCGCAGGGCCGGAAAGGACGGTTTCCACGGGGCGCTCCCGGGCGATCTCCTCGGCTATCAGGGAGCCGTCACCCTTCACCACTATGATCGGCGCATGGATGGCATGTGCGGCAAGAATATGCCTGACCGCATCGAGGAGCTCCCGGATGACCGGCAGAAGCCTGGCGTTCAGCGCGGCGGTAACGGCCCGTTCCACCAGTCCGACGGCGCCCGAAAGCTCATGCCCGCAGACGACTGGAAGCCCGGAGTGCCCGGCGATCAGCTTCCTAAGCTTCAGCTCGTGCCCGGCGTTGTAGATGCTGAAGTAGCCGGAGACGGCAAAGGCGTCAACCTTTCCCACCATGCGGCGTATCGCCTGGTCAGCCGCGGCCAGATCGAGCTCAATGGCAACTCTTCCACAGTTATCAAATGAACCCGCGACAACGGCAATCTGGTCGGCGGGCATCCTGCCGGGAAAGCTGAAGGTCTCCGGGTAGGGAACCGCCGCCAGCAAGCCTACTCGCGACCCCTTGCCCTCGACGATGCTGTTGGTGGCGAGGGTGGTGGAGAGCGACACCAGCCTTATTTGGGGGAAGAGCGCATTGTCGAGTCCGCGAAAGGTTTGCTCGATGCCGATCTTCAGGTCCTCACGGGTGGTCAGCGCCTTCGCCTTGGAGATGACGCGTCCCGTTTCAAGATCGACGATTACGCCGTCGGTGAAGGTCCCTCCGGTATCGATCCCTATGGCAAGATCCATTTTTTCTCCAATTCAGCCTGGTTCCGAAAAGCTCAGGCAGCGGACAAAGCATCTGTCGAAGTCGGGAAGGTTGGCGAGTTCCAGAACCTCGATCCCGGCCACGACAGCGGCCATCTCCTGCCGCGTTGTACGGTTCAGCAGGAAAGCCTCTCCGCCGCTCTTGGAGGTATTGCCGACGAACTCTACCTTTCCCGCGAACTGTGGCGGCAGGAGGCCGATGGTCAGCAGGCTCTCGACGCGCAGGTGATAGCCGAAGGAACCGGCGATCAGGACCCGTTCCACGCTGTCGGCCCCGATGCCGACCTCTCGCAGCAGAAACTCGATTCCCGCCCTGACGGCACCCTTGGCGAGCTGCACCTGCCGGATGTCCTTCTGGGAGATGCTGACCTTTTCCGTGATCCGGAAGGAAGTCTTGCCGTCCTGCCGTACCAGGCGCTCCTGCAGTGTCCCGGGGAGTTCCGGACTCTCCGGCGAGCAGAATCTGCCATCTGCCGCAATCACCCCGCAGGCAACGAGTTCCGCCGCTATATCCATCAGCCCGCTGCCGCAGATGCCGATGGCCTCGACCTCACCGATGGTTTGCACGGACAGCTCTCCCCGGGCGTCGATGCTGAAACCCTCGATGGCACCGTTACTTGCCCGCATGCCGCAGCCGATGTTCATCCCTTCGAAGGCCGGACCGGCCGCCGTCGATGTCGCGAAGAGCCTGCCGTTGCAGGCCAGCACCATCTCGCCGTTGGTGCCGATGTCGACCAGCAGGGTGGTGCCCCGCCCGTTTTGGAGTCCTGTCGCAAGGATCCCGGAGGTGATGTCCGGCCCGACATAGGCCGAGATGACCGGCGGCAGGTAGATCAGGGCGCAGGAGGCAACGGGAAGGCCGAGGCCGGAGGCGGGACGCTGCTCCCCTCCGGCAAGACGCGAGCTGTAGGGAAATTTTCCGAGGGAGGCGGGGTTTTCCCGGATTGCCAGATGGAGCATGCAGGTGTTGCCGCTGAAAACGATCTCGTACACGTTTTCGGGATCGATGGCCGCTTCCCGTGCCAGGGAGCCGATCAGCCGGCCGATCTCTTCGATGACAGCCGCGTGCATGGTCTGCAGTCCCTCTCCGGTGGCGGCGAAGCGGATCCGGGACAGGATATCCTGGGCATGGTGACTTTGGGGGTTGAGCGCACCGGCGCAGGAAATTTCCTGCCCGGTCGACAGGTCCAGCAGGGAGGCCGCCAGCGTGGTGGTGCCGATATCCACGACGACTCCGTAGAGCGCCTGCCGGGTGTCGCCCGCCTCCAGTGCCAGTTCCTGGCCGCCGCCCAACACCCGCGTGAGGTTGGCACGCCCGTCAAACTCCTTGCCGATAAATGGCTCCAGGCCAACTGCGCAGCCGACGCCGTGGCTGATTATCTGCAGGGTCCCGTGCTCTTCGCGCGGGACCCTTGCGACCGCGATGTCCCCCTGGATCTCCGCTTCGCAGGAGAGCACGAAACCGCGGGCTTCCGCCTCCGGAGACAGCCGATGTCTCCCCTTATGCAGGATGTTCCCAAGCGATGCCGGCTCAAGCTGCACCGCACATTTACCGCAGCTGCCGGCGCTGTTGCAGGGGGCCTCGATGACGATGCCCGCCTGTCGGGCCGCCTGGAGAATGGTGGTCCCTGCGGATACCTCGATCGATCGGTCTGTCCCGCAAAATCTAACGACTGCCATGGCTCTCGAACCTCCCTGCGGGACGGTTCACCGAAGCACCTGCAACGGCTGCTCCGGCCGGGCGACGCTATCCGCCAGGCTCCTGATGTTGCTGATCGGCGTACGCGGGCCGATGCCGCAGGCGGGTGCCAGGATGTCGACTCCATGCGCAAGGCACGCCGTCCCCGCCCGAACGACGGCCTCCGGGCCGCCTTGTTCGAGCAGGAAGGTGTTGATGTTTCCCATGGTCACCTTTCCCCTGGCCAGTTGCTTCAGTTTTGGGATGCCGACCACCGAATCGACGCTGACCGCCTCGGCGCTCAACTCCGCCAGCAGTTCTCCCAGGCTCTTCACGTCGCCGCAGATGTGGACGATGGCCGGGGTGCCGAAGCGGGACCTGAAATGCTCCGTCATCCGGTTCAGGTAGGGCAGCACGAACTCGGCGAAGGCCTTTCCCCCGATCAGCTCCCCTGTGGCGCTCGGGTCGGCGATGCAGACCACGTCGGCACCCGCCTCGATCAGCGCGTCGCCAAAGGCCACCGCGTTGTCCGTGGCGTGCCTGGTCAGGCGGTGGGCGGCCTCTTTATCCCGGCGCAGAGCCCGGTAATAGAGGAGCGGGTCGACCAGGGAGGTGGCAAGGCTGACCGGCCCGGTCAGGTTGGCGATGATCGGTACCCCGGGCGCTGTCACCTTCAACAGCTTCACGGCGTCGATACAGACCTTGACGCGCCCCCGTGTCAGGTCAAGCGGCGTGAGCTTATCCAGGTCGGCCAGGGTCTCCATGGCGTACTCGACGACCCGCGGCTCGTTTTCCTGACTTCCCAGGTCCACCCGCGCCCCCATTGCCTCCGCCTCCACGGTCATGCAGAACGGCACCCCGACGTTCTCGACCCCGCTAAACCGGTTGGCCTCGCTGGTCAGCCCCGCCATCAGTTCCGCGTCGCTGTGGGCTTGCGGCCAAAAGCAGCCACTCTTTTCCATCACTTCCGTGACGATCATCGACATCATGCCGCCCGGGCAGATGAAGGGGGGCCTGTCGACCGGCAGGTTTTGGAGCGTGTCGATCAGCCGCTTTTTCTGATTCATGGAAACCGTCCTTGACTATAGTTCATTCAAAAAAGCATCCAGTTCTGTAGCCCTAAGATCAAAACCGATCAGGGTCAGCCTCGCTGCCATGGCGGTGGAGAGAGGTTTCGTCGTCACGTTTCCGGCCACCATCTGCAGGTTCATCCAACCCCGCCCCGCGACCTGGATAAAACCCTTACCCCTGATGATACGTCCGAACCTGCCGCGAGCGAGCTCCGCAATAAAATCGGCAAGGCCCTCCTCGGAAAATGGTTTTTCCGGGTTGATGCTCAGGCAGTCGATGCCGAGAGGCACTCGCTTTTGCGAAAAATCCAGCTGCTGTTTCGTGCCATGCGGAACCGCCACATCCATGCGGCAGAACTCGGTCCTCACCAGCAATGCCAGCGGATTGAGCGCTGCAACCCGTTCCTCGATTGCCTCCAGTGTTTGAGGGGTGACCAGGTCGGCCCTGTTCACCAGGATCAGGTCGGCGCATCGCACCTGGTCGAGGAAGAACAGACCGAAGGCCTCGGGCTCGGAAAACTCCAGGAAGGTCTCGGCATCCAGCACCGTAATGACGGCGTCAATCCGGATCACCCCCGCGAGCGACGGGTCCGAGAGGACCTGCAATATCTCCGAGATTTCGGCGACCCCGCTTGGTTCGATCAGCAAAAGCTCCGGGCCGATCTGCCCGGCGATGCTGCGGATACTCTCCAGAAGTCCCTGCTTCTGGCTGCAGCAGATGCAGCCGCCGGGCAGCTCGACCACGTCGATGCCCCCATTGAGGCGTATCAGAGCGCCGTCGATGCCGAGCTGGCCGAACTCGTTCACCAGCACCGCCACCTTGGCTCCGGCGGTTTTCAGCTGTTCAAGAATGAAGGTAGTTTTCCCGGCCCCGAGGAAGCCGCCCACCAGCCGGGTCTTGATCGGTTTCGTCAGACAGGACATGAACGAAACCCCCTACTGGTCGAACCGGCCGTATTTGCGTGCGGCGTTGATGAGGGCGTCGATGTTCTCGGGAGGGGTGTTGATCGGAACTTCGCAGCCCGAAGCGAGAATGAAGCCGCGCGGGCTTCCCATCGCCTTGGCGCAGATCAGCCGCGCCTCGGTGTCGATCTCGTCCGGACTGTTTTTCAGCAGGTTGGCCGGGGAGACGTTGCCGACCAGGGTCGCCCGGTGCCCGGCGATCTCCCGCACCTCGCCAAGATCTACCGCATCGAGGCTCCAGAGGTCGAAGTCGGCTTCGAGCATCGCCTCCAGATTCGGCCTGGTCTTGCCGCAGATGTGCAAGGCGGCCGGCAGCCCGCCGCCGTTGGCGTGAATGTGGTCCGCCATTCTTTTCAGGTAGGGGGCGACGAACTCCCTGAAATGGCGCGGACTGACCAGACTCCCCGAGCCGATCGGTTCAACAATGATCGGCAGCGCCTTTCGCGCCAGGATCTCGTCGATGAAGGCGATGCCTGCCTGGCAGCAGAGCTCCAGCAACTCGTGCACCCAGGCGCTGTTCTTGTAGAGGTCCTTGACGAAGAAGTCCAGCGGCCGCAGTGCCGCTGCGGTGGTGAAGGGACCGGCCAGGATGGTGCCGACCACCACCTCGCTGCCGACTTCCGCCACGGCCAGTTCGGTCGCCTCCAGGTAGACGGATAGTCGTCCGTCTTTCCTGAAGTCGGGCAGATGGATCTTCCTGATGTCGTCCAGTTCCAGGAGCGGCTGCTCGGCAATCTGGGGAGCGTCTTCGTCGAAGAACTCCATCCGCGTACCCATCGCCTCGGCAAGAGTCGAGGTGGTGGAAAAGATGGAAACCAGGTCGTTGCCGTAGCGCCTGAAGGCCGC
>JACMKN010000240.1 GCA_014380135.1 Deltaproteobacteria bacterium | reverse complement strand
CTGATGTTCTTGAAGGACCAGTACCTCTCCAGCAGGCTGAAAGTCTGGCTGGAGGAAAACAATCTCTTCACGGTCGACGCGACCACGCAGGACTTGATGCACCCCCAGGATTGATTAATGGGCCACGAACCGCACAGTCGCCGGCCGCGTAACGACTACGGCAAATTTATTGCCGTCATACTGACGTTATGCCTGCTGGCTGTTACCGGCTACGCCCTGCAGCACACTATTTCCTGCTTCCTGCTCTCCTGGGTAATCGCATACCTGCTCGATCCCCTTCTGGTACGTGCCGAACAGAACGGAATAAAACGTATCTACGCCCTGGGACTTCTGTACGTCATTCTGGGCATTCTGACAGTTTTCTTCCTGACGTTCATCGTGCCGGCCATCACGATAAACTGGAACGCCTTCATCCGTGACCTGCCAATCTACATTCAAAAGATCAAACAAATAGCGATGGAGTGGAAGGAACGACTTCCAAACCGCTATGGCTCCGCGGAAATCAATTGGCTGCTAGAAAAGGCAACCGGCAAGATTGATACGGTGGCGGAGAATACCGGCACCTGGGTGTACGGTTTTGGAACAAGCATCTTTTTCAACCTTTTCAACATTGTCCTTTCGCCGATCCTGGTTTTCTTCATGCTCTATTACAAACAGACCGTCAAAGAGACCATTTCTTCGTGGATCCCTTCCGACCGACGAGAACTGATACTCGGCATCGGCGAAGAGGTCAACAGCAGCATCGGCGGATATCTGCGCGGCCAGGTTGTAGTTTCGATCATCGTCGCGCTATTGGCAACCATGTCGCTCCTCATCATCGACATTCCTCACCCCATTTTTTGTGGTTTATTTGCCGGTGCGGCTTCAATCCTGCCATTCATCGGCGTGTTAATCGCCACGCTGCCGGCACTATTTTTCGCCTGGTTCAAATACCAGTCGATCGACATGCTCAGCCAAACCGGCATCGCCTTCGCGCTGATCTACTTCGTGGAAGGATATATCATCAAGCCACTGGTCTTCAAAGAGGCTATGAATCTCAATCCACTGGTAACGATCATCATGGTCATGGCTCTGGGTGAGACCATGGGATTCTGGGGCATCCTGCTGGCGCTTCCGATCGCATCCGCCATCAAAATCACATGGGGGCACTTCGTTCATGGTGACTTCAAACCTTACTGATCCGACAATCAATAAAAAAACCTATGCCATCACCGGCATGTCCTGTGCCAACTGCGCGGCGCGCATCGAGAAAGAGATCGGGCTGCTGGAAGGTGTGCGGAGCTCGGTCGTCAACTTTGCAACAGAAGAGCTGACCGTTTCCCATGACGAAACGACCATCGGCGGAGCTGAAATCATAAGGAGAGTGGAGGAACTGGGCTACGGCATCCGGCACCCCGAAGCATCCGATGAAGATGGGCTGCGTTCCCAGCGCAACTGGCTCATATTTTCCCTGATCGCTGCGCTGCCGATCATGCTGACGATGGGAATGCACTCCAATCGGGCCGTAATGCAGCTCAATCTGCTGCTGGCCACGGCGCTGCAGTTTTCGGCCGGCCTGATTTTTTACCGCGGTGCCTGGAGTGCCATCAAAAACCGCACTGCCAACATGGATGTGCTGGTGGCCCTGGGTACCTCGGCCGCCTATTTCTACTCGCTGGCCGCCTACTTTGGACTGTTGGGCTCACACAGTGCGGTTTTCTTTGAGACCTCGGCCATGCTGATCGCCTTCATCCGACTGGGCAAATACCTGGAGGCGCGGGCCCGCGGCAAGGCGGGCGAAGCGCTCAAGAGCCTGCTCCACCTGCAGGCCGACAAGGCCATACTGGTATCTGAAGCGGGCGAGAAAGAGGTGCCGGCCTCCACGGTACGCGTCGGCGATATTGTGCTGGTGCGGGCCGGCGATACGGTCCCGGTCGATGGCGAAGTCGTTGACGGCGGCGGCTCGATTGACGAAAGCATGGTAACCGGCGAATCGCTGCCGGTGCTGAAAAAGCCCGGTGACACCGTAACCGGCTCCACCATCAGCAGCAACGGGGTCATGCGGATTCGCGCCACCCGTATCGGCGAAGCCACCCTACTGGCCCAGATTGTCAAGATGGTGCGCGAAGCCCAGGGGGACAAGGCACCCATCCAACGCTTTGCCGATGCGGTTTCGGCCTGGTTCGTACCATTTGTCCTGCTGCTGGCGGCGGCCACCTTCCTGGTCTGGTTCAACCTGCTCTCCAGCGATTTTCTGAGCGCCTTCCGCTTCGCAATCGCCGTGGTCGTGATCGCCTGCCCCTGCGCCATGGGACTGGCAACACCGACCGCCATCATGGTCGGAAGCGGCATCGCCCTGAAACGAGGGATACTGGTCAAGAAGGGCTCGGCACTGGAAATCATCTCCGGTCTGCAAGTGCTGTTACTGGACAAGACCGGTACCCTTACCAGAGGGACGCCCGAAATGACCGACCTGATCCCGGTGGCCCGCAGCGTCGATCCGGTAAAGCTGCTGGAGTGCCTGGCCACCGCCGAAGCCTACTCCACCCATCCGCTGGCCCAGGCGGCACTGTCAGCGGCGCGCGAAGCCGGGATTCAGCCGGGTGAAGCGGTCGATTTCGAGGAGCGGGGCGGTTACGGCATCACCTGCTCTTATGGCGGATATCACCTGGCGGTCGGCAATGAGCGCCTGATGCAGGAAGAGGGCATAGATCTGGCGCCGCTGGCGAAAAAGACCGAAACCCTGACGGCGGTGGGAAAATCGCTGGTCTATGTGGCTGTCGGCCAGGCACTGGTGGGTGTGGCGGCCTTTGCCGACATACTCAAACCAGGCTCGATCGAAGCCGTGGCTGAACTGCGCCGCATGGGCATCAAAACCTGCATGATCACCGGTGACCATGCCAATGTGGCGGCCATCGTGGCACGGCAGGCCGGTGTTGACAGCTTCGAGGCGGAAGTTCTGCCGGGCCGCAAACAGGAGATCGTCAAGGAATACCAGGGGCGCGGGTTGATCACCGGCATGGTTGGCGACGGCATCAACGACGCCCCGGCCCTGGCCCGGGCCGATATCGGCATCGCCATCGGCGGCGGCACTGATGTAGCCAAAGAGACCGGCGACATCGTACTGATGCGGGACGACCTGCTGGATGTGGTGCGGGCAATCAAGATCGGTCGGGCCACCCTCTCCAAGGTCAAACAGAACCTGTTCTGGGCGCTGTTCTACAACATCCTCGGCATCCCGGTGGCGGCCGGACTGCTTTCCGGGTACGGCATCACCCTCAAGCCGGAATACGCCGGACTGGCCATGGCCTTTTCATCGGTTTCGGTGGTGCTCAATTCGATCATGCTGAAGAGAATCGAAAAACAGCTTTAGCAGGTTTTACCAGGATTAGTGGGCACACCATGCAAGTGCAGGTGACGGGTGAAAGCTGCTGAAGAGGATTACGGGGTAGGATCATCTTTGTAGAGACGCCCCGTTGGGACGTCTCTACAAAGCATATGTTTTAAAGCAGAGCCTTGGCGGCAGCGATGGCGGCCGCATAATCCGGCTCAGCGGTCACTTCCGGTACGATCTGGATGTAGCGGATCGTGTTGCCGGCGTCCAGAACAAACACCGCGCGGGTCAGCAGCAGCAGCTCCTTGATCAACACGCCATACCCCAGTCCAAAGGAACGCTCGCGATAGTCGGAAAGTGTCACGACCTTGTCGATACCGGAGGCTCCGCACCAGCGCTTCTGGGCAAAAGGGAGATCCAGGCTGATCGTCAGCACCACGGCATCCCCCGGCAGAGAGGCGGCTTCCTGATTGAAGCGGCGGGTTTCGGTGTCGCAAACCGGCGTATCCAGTGACGGTACTGCGCTGATGATCTTGACCTTACCGGCGTAAGATGCCAGGGTGGTCGGGGCCAGAGAGTTATCCACAACCGTAAAATCCGGGGCGACGTCCCCTACCTTGAGTCCCGGTCCCAGCAAGGTCATCGGATTACCTTTGAATGTTATGATGCCGCTCTTTTCACTCATGACAAATCCTCCTCGTTAAGTTCAACCAACAGTGGCAGTGTACAGCAATCTCCGCTATTTGCAACTCCGCGATCCAGCATTTCAAGCAATTCAAGAAACTGCATCACCAGACGATAGGTGATTCCCCACAACACCGGTTTGCCTTCACCCGGAAGACGAATGGCCGACACCTCGAAACTTCGCTCGCCATATGCGACCGGGGCCAGATGATGGCGCCCGAGGTCACGCACATCCGCAAGCCTGATCCAGAAAACATCGCTGACTTCGTAGTTCAGCACCGGATCGGAAATTTTTTGCCCCATCCCGTATACGCAACATGAAACCGACACCGGCAGATTAGTTCCGACTATGTCGGAAAGGCGGCCAAGATAAGACCCTTCCTCCAGATCAATGCCGATTTCTTCCAAGGTCTCACGGCGGGCCGTTTGACACACCAGTTCGCCTTCTTCCCATTTCCCGCCGGGAAAAGCAATATGTCCGGACCAGGGATCCTGGTCGTGCGCAGCCCGCTGAATGAACAAAATTTCCATATCATCGTCCGACTGCCGCAAAATCAGGGCAACGGAGGCGCGCGTACGCCCGGTCGTATCCGGCGGGCATTCGCAATTCCGCGTCGCAAGCATGGCTGCAATATGCGGATATGGGTAGATTTTCTGACTTTTTTCTTTCTGCATGATCACATGTTCCCGTTCGGATAATTTATATCCTTACCGCATCGCCCTGGATCGTCAAGCAAATATTACAGGCATTATTTCCATAGCGATCGGCACAGGACTTGCTCAATCCTGTACTGTTTTTCAACGTTGTCAGAATCCTGTCGCAGCAGACCAGCGAATGGTAACTGTTTTTTCAATACTTGTCATGATATCCGGGCTTTTATAGACCGCAATGATCTTTAAGTTTTTCCGTTATTTCGAGCTTTATTCGGTGCGATTCAGTCCTTAGACCGAATGGCGCCCTACCCTTCCGATCAGGTGGTATACTCCCAGTGATGTTTTCCGGCAAAATATTATCCATATTGATGTTGTCCGCAATATTCGCCGGTCTCCCCGCCCCGGCAGATGCCCTGGATGGCGGTTTTAGCTGGCCGATATCCTGCGTACCCGGTGTAGACTGTGCCGGCAAACATTTTCGCATCGGCTATCCGGATGTGACCGGCGCCGGTCTCTCCTTTGCCTGCAGCAAACCCGGTTACACCGGCCACCAGGGCACCGACATAGTTGTATCGTCTGCCGAGCATGAGGTGCACGCTCTGGCGGCAGCCGACGGCATTGTGCGCTGGACAAAGGATGGAATGTTCGACCGTTGCCCGAATGACAGTGAACCCGATTGTGACGAGCATCTGAAAAGTGAACTTCCGCTGGGCAACCGGAAAGGAGCCACGCTCGGCTTCAATGCCGGCAATTTTGTGGTGATAGAACATAAACTGAACGATACACGCTATCTGACATTGTATGCCCACCTTAAAAAAGGCTCGCTGAACGTAAAACCTGGAGAGGCAATCTCACGGGCGCAGCAAATGGGTGATGTGGGCAGTTCCGGCAACACCCTCATTCCCCATCTGCATTTTGGTGTGTATAAAGAGGAAGGAGGCATGTACCGCCCGGTTGATCCCTGGAGGGGAGCTTGCAACCCCAGCAGTGAAGGATTATGGGCTTCTGCCGTTCCGTATCGCACAGAAGAGCTTCAACTGGCGCACCCTGGGGAAAACAACGTCAATGACTCCGAAATCTACCTGCAGACAATCCAGCGCAGCAGACCCAAAGACAGCTTTTACTGATTTTAACTCGCTCCCCACTCTTTTTCCCCCGCTTTTGACAACTACATATTGCGTCGCAGCAAGCAGATCTGCTAAAACATCCCATCTCAACCCAAACCCGATAAATACATCGAAGTACCTTATCGAGGTTAACCTCTGCAACAAATGCACGGAAGATCGTTTCTAAACCGCTGATACCTGGAGGAATTACCATGAAAGTCACCATCCTTGTTTCACTGCTGTCTGTCCTACTGCTGACCGGATGCACCTCAGGAGAAAAAAAGGCCGCCGAGCTTCTGGAAACGGCCCGCTTTGAAGAAAAGCAGAACAACCGCGAGCATGCCACCGAACTCTATCGGGAAATCATCACGAAATACCCGGATTCAGCCGCATCCATGGACGCTACTCAACGACTGGATGAACTCAGGCGGCAAAAACACTGATACCCGGCGGCCCAAAAGTATCCATCCTGATGCCGGTTCGCAATGAGGAACAGTATCTTCAGGCAGCGCTGAATTCCCTGTATGCCCAGACCCTTAGCGATTGGGAACTGGTGGTGGTGGATGACGGTTCCAGCGACTGCACTCCGCAGATCCTTGCGGCGGCAGCCGGAGGAGACAGCCGGATACACGTTATCCGGCGCACTGGCGGCGGCCTGGTTGCAGCGCTCAACGCCGGACTCGCGGCTTGCCGCGCCCCGCTGCTGGCACGCATGGACGGAGATGACATCAGCCACCCCCGCCGCCTGGCGGAACAGGCCACCTACCTGGAAGCACACCCGCATACCGGACTGGTGGCCTGCAGTTTCCGGCATTTTCCGCGCACCTCGCTGAAGCGGGGCATGCTTGACTACGAAACCTGGCAGAATGTTCTGCAGGATCACGATCTGATCATGCGGGACCTGTTTGTCGAATCCCCCTTTGTGCACCCCGGCATCATGACCCGCCGGGCAATCCTGGAACAGCTGGGGGGCTATCGCGACTGCGGCTGGGCCGAAGACTATGACCTCTGGCTGCGAATGGCGGCAAGCGGCATTCACTTTGCGCGACTGCCGGAGCGGCTCTTCTTCTGGCGAGACCACCCGCAGCGCGCCACCCGCACCATGAACGAGTATTCATCCAACGCCTTTAGATGCTGCAAGCTGCACCACCTCCGACAGGGCTTTCTGAAAGAGTGCTCCGAAGTCGTAATGGCCGGCGCCGGGATCGAGGCACGGGCCTGGCAGCGCCTGCTGACGGACGATGGCGTCAGGGTATCGCACTGGCTGGACATAGATCCGCGCAAGATCGGCCGCACCCTGCATGGCGCTCCGATCACCCGGCCGGAAGAGCTAAAACTGTCAGGCAGAAAAATGCTGGCTGCGATCGGTGTTCGCGGAGCGCGGGAGCAGTTCAGAGTATTGTCGGCAAAACTGGGATGGCAGGAAGGCATGGACTTTGTCTGTGTGGCATGATAAAAATCCGCTGACACCGGCAGCTTTGTTCAAATATTTTCACAAGGGGTTTTTGAAATGATAACAAGCAAAGAAGAGCTGACTCTTGCAATTGATGAAGCTGAATGGAGTTCCCTGCGGGCGCATCTGGAACGCGGCGGACTGATTCTGGTTGACGACTCGCTGGATCTGGCCGAAACCGCTCTGAAAGTGGCTTCAGACAACATAGACATTATCCAGAATCTGGTTGAGACCGGCATGATCGGCAAACCGTCAGAGGCCAAGATCCGCTCATGGGAAGATGACAAGCTGAAAAAATTTGCGATGCTGATTGTCAGTCCCTACGTCCTTTTCCAGGAAAAGGTACCAACCTTTCACTGATTTTTCCGGATTGTCCAAAAGAACCGGAAAGGCAACATCAAGGAGTTTATGTGGAGATCAGGCTTAACGAAATAGAGGTTCGCGTACTTGGCAGTCTGGTGGAAAAGGAGCTGACGACGCCCGAGTATTACCCGCTTTCGCTCAACTCGCTGACCAATGCCTGCAATCAGAAATCGAACCGCGATCCGGTAATGGCCCTGACGGAAGAGGAAGTAGTGCGGGCCCTGGATTCGCTCCGCTTCAAGCAGCTGTCGGTAATTTCGGCCGATGGCGGCCGGGTTCCGAAATACCGTCATCTGCTGGCCGAAAAGTTGGGATTGATGCCGGCGGAACAGGCGGTGCTCTGCGAACTGCTGCTGCGCGGCCCGCAGACGGTCGGCGAGCTGCGCACGAGATGCGAGCGGATGCACCCGTTCGGCGACCTGTCTGCGGTCGAGGAGGTGCTGCAGGAGCTGATGGAGCGCGAAGCGCCCATGATCGCACTGATGGCGCGTCAGACGGGCCGCAAAGAGGGACGCTATGCCCAGCTCTTTTCTGAGCTGCCGGAAAGTGGCGCGGAGTGTACGGAAGCCCCCGCCCCCGAGGCCGCCCGGCAGCGGGTGATGGCGGAAAATGAGCGGATTGTGAAGCTGGAGGCGGAGGTTGCGATGCTGCGCGGGGAAGTAGCGGATCTTCGGGAGTTGGTGGAGGAGTTCAAGAAGCAGTTTGAGTAGAGACTTCAAGGGCACTATTTGCGGAAAACTGAATACTTGATTAAGGGCGAATGTCACGAATGCGGCATTCGCCTTTTTTTGTTTTGGTGTCTCTATCCTGAAATACATATACACCCGCCTTATATCCCAAAATGATACTGAGTATTGCCATGGTTGGTCAGAAATCCAGCGGGCTTCTCGGTTCCTTCACCGTTCTGACCGGGACGCAGTGGGTGTAGATCATGGTTGTTTTCAGGCTGGAATGACCGAGCAGGGTTTGAATCACGCGGATGTCATAGCCTGCCTGCAAGAGGTGGGTGGCGAAGGAATGTCGGAAAGTATGTGCCGTGACCTTTTTGGGGATTTTGGCTCGACGGACTGCATAGTAGAGCGCTTCTTGCAATTCAGATTCGTGCAGGTGATAGCGCCGCAGTTCCCCGGTTTCCACCACGGTCGTCAGAGGCTTCTGCGGAAAGAACCATTGATACATAAATTCCTTTGGCGCTTTGGGATATTTTTTTTCCAAATCGTCATCCAGAAACACCCCGTCATATCCCGCAGCCAGATCTTTCTCGTGTAGCTCCCCAACCACAACCAGCTGATCTCTCAATTCTGCAGTAATTGATTCTGGAATCGGTACCGTCCGGTCTTTCTTTCCCTTGCCATGCACCAAAAGCTTGCCGGCATCAAAATTGAAATCGCCCACTCGTATTTGCAGACATTCAAACAAACGCAAACCACAGCCAAACAGGACTTTGACAACAAGATTGTAGGGATAGGATAGTTGCATTAAAATTGCATCAATTTCCGCACGGGAAAGCACCATCGGAATATAGAGTGATTTTTTCGCACGTGGCACATCACGTAGTTCGCCAAATTCTCTTTTAAGTCCATGTGCAAAGAGAAAGAGAAGCGAGTTGAATGCCTGATTTTGAGTTGATGCAGCAACCTTCCCCTTTACAGCCAGGTACGTCAGATATTCTTTCACATCCTCTTTTGTAACATCCTGCGGTGGTTTATGCTTCAGAAAGTACTGAAAACGCCGTGACCAGTTTGCATAGGTTTTTAATGTCTTACGCGAATAGTGACGAACTTTTATCTCCCCGGCCATCTTGTTCAGAACCTCGTCCCATTCAGGTGATTCTGATCTTTCCTGGTATCCAGCCTCGTTGAAATTTGAAGTACGCGCTATCTTTCTGAAATAGTGAGGCGTGTTTTGAAGGATAGGCTGAAGTTCCGGTTGTGTTTGCTCGACAAGTGATTCAACAGCTACCGGATTTTGTTTTACGCTGGCATAATCGGTGTTCTCTTTGGCATAAAGTGAAGTACCGCTATTTTTGTGCTCCGGTTTTTCATGTTTATCCATCTGAAAATAAAGTGACACAGCATTTGTTGCTCGTTGACGCTGAGGCAATGACTGCTTTTTCTCCTGTAATTTTGCGGTAAAGAGCCGCACTCGTTCGTTTATTGCCTCTGGAACCGGATATTTGTCACAGAAATCAAGATAATATCTGAGCCATTTTGAATATTCCGCATGAGAAGAGGCAGGCACCCCGGTTTTGGTGAGATAGGCAACATATTTCGTAAAAACGTAATTTGGAATTGTGATCATCGCATTCTCCTTTACAGAAATCATAATGGGACTATATAGTGCGGACTTATTTGAGGATTCTTACGCTCACTACTAATCATTGACCTCTGGGCTATAGTAAAATGAAAGTACCTGCGGAGTATTGACCGTAAACCGGTCAACAGGAATTATGGAACATTATCCATAGCTGCAAATCTATAATTATTATGTAGTTGTGTCAATATTGTTTTGTCGCTTGTCTTGAAGAGTCGTAAAAAAGTGGAAGATGACCGTATTCCGGTCAAATACGAGTTAG
>JACMKN010000239.1 GCA_014380135.1 Deltaproteobacteria bacterium | reverse complement strand
TTTGCTGTCTCAGGTGGTCCCAGGTGCTGGAGAAGGTCGAACTGTACACCTTTTTTCCGTCCTGGGTCTGGTCGGGGTAGGCGATCCGGTCGTAGATGTTGAGCAGGACAAGGAAGCCCGGCACCTCGAG
Source organism: Deltaproteobacteria bacterium (assembly GCA_014380135.1). GTDB lineage: Bacteria > Desulfobacterota > Desulfuromonadia > Geobacterales > Pseudopelobacteraceae > JACRCG01. Next base: position 5,343 of record JACMKN010000239.1, on the reverse strand, counting down.
AGCGGGGATAAGATAGCTTTTGTTGGCCCCGGTCTCCCAGGAGTGGATCTTCTTCGATGCCGAGTCCGGTTGGACAGAGTCTGCTGCGCCTCGCTCCCGATCCTTGTCACGGCGCCAGTTATATTTGCTGTCGGCCGGCTCGGGTGTTGGCGAGGGAGACTGTGCTGCGGGGGCAGGTATGACTTCCGGAGCAGTCGCTACGCCGGATTTCGGAGCCGCGTCGTCAAATCCGGATATTACCGATTCCCCAGGCATCACCACACTCCCCGGGTTTGCAGACGCTGAAACAATAAAAACTGCCGAAAAACATAAAAATGGAATGAATATTTTTGATAGCATGGTTCCTACCCCGTTTTATTTGAAAGCACAACGTTTTATACCAATTTCAAATCAAGGATGAAATCAAGGCGGCGAGGACTGAGGCGACGAAGGCGTACAACAACGTACGTTGAGGAGCCGAAGACGAGCCAACGAAGATAGCGCCTTGATTTGCAATTGGTAAGTGGACAAAGGCGCCACCCATTGACATATCCCCTATTTCAAAACTCCGCCGAGGGACTCGCAGAGTCTGCCGATTCCGGAAAAAAGATAGCCTCCTCGACTGTGAACTTCTCAAAGTTTACATAAAAGGAGGCTATTTGCTGAATTGCGCATGCAGCCTGGAGCATGACTCGGGCTACTTCGGTCAACCTGTGATGCAACCCTATCAGCGCTGCGGAGTGGGTTCAGGTACAACCACGATCGTGCCGCCGCCCTGCTCGCCCTTTGCGCCTTCGGCACCCGGCATCCCGGTTTCACCGGTTGCACCTTTTTCTGCAGGCATGCCTGGCGCACCCTGTGGGCCGGCGGGTCCTGGAACGGTTACAACAACGGGCGCTGCAGGCGTAACCGCCGCATGTCGTTCACATGCGCTCAATGCCATCGCGGACAGTACTGCTGCAACTACGGCTAAATATCTCATGATTAATCTCCCTGGATTCGTAAAGTATGTGTACCATTTTCTGAATAATATGTGCTGGAAAGGGAGTCGTCCTTCACCCTTCACCATGTGTGCTGACTTTTCTCAGCCTCACTCGTCATTTTTCTGGCTTGGGTTACGACAGACGCTATTTTTTTCGGGTTCAACCCCGCTATCCTCTCTAACCCTTTTTCTTCTGCAGCTGCAACCTTGGCAATTGTGTCATAGCTGGATTCAACCAAACGCTGTGACAGGACTTCCCCTATCCCCTTGAGTTTTTGCAACTCTTTAATTTGATTCTTCATGGCATCCTCCCCTGTTTTTTATTTGCTGCCGATAGCGGGTCGTTTCCAAGCCGGTCAACAGCTAGTGGAAATCCTCAACTCTGTACACACAACGCTAATCGGAATCAGCAGGAACATCATACAAACAATGCTCCGGAAAGTTTATACTTCACAGATGCTTGCATTCTAAATTTACCTTCGCCCTGAAATGACGTTTACAAGCACGACGATAATCGCAATTACGAGCAGAATATGGATCATACCGCCCATGGTATACGATGTAACCAAACCTAACAGCCAAAGCACTATCAGGATTACGCAGATTGTCCAAAGCATAACATCCTCCCTTTCTGTTGGTGCTGTCTTTAGCGTTTGTAACTGCCTCTTCAACACCATCTTATTAATTTGTCTGAATCTGAAAAGAGCCGCCGGAACGGCTCATGATCTCATCCGGGGTCAGTCTTTTTTCACAACCAGGGCGTTTTCCACCAAGGCAACGTTCTCCACGTGTTGGGCAATATAACCTGCCCTTTTGACGCTTTTGGCTGAATCCGCAAAACCACTTAACCGAACCACACCTTTGTTAGTCTTGACATTTATCTGCAGCGTTTTCAGTGTTGCTTCGTTGAAGATGGCAGCTTTTACCCTGGTGGTGATGACGGTGTCATCCACATACTGGCCGGTGCTTTCATGTTTTTGCGTTGCTGCGCAGCCCGTGAATGCGGTAATCAGCGCGAAACAGACCAGGACTTTCATAATGCGATGCAGCTTTTTCACGATAAATTCTCCTTTTATTTGTGTTTCTGTACATGAATTCAACCGGCTTTATGGTACCATCACGACATTGAGGTTTTGTGTATTGGTCAGTTGTGGCGTCACCTTAATATCGGTTTGGGTGGCGAATCTGACCGGTGAAGCTATATCTGTGAATGTAAAGAAATAATCTGAACCAACTGTCTCCAGGAATGTATGTGTGCCTGTTGCAGCAGTGGTAGTGAAGCTATCAATTACCTTGCCCCCCGTTCCCGCAGAATCTCTTACATCAATTCTCACGTTCGACAAAGACGCACCGCTGCTATCCTTTACGGTAACGTCGATTTGAGCCTTCCCCTGGACAAAATTTTCGGTGTCACCGCCGCAGGCGCCGATCAGTAAACAGGCGATAATAAGAAATGACGAAACAACAGTTACCTTAATCAGGTTTTTCATTACATCCTCCGTTTTTGATTTGATTTATGAAGCATATACGTGGCGTACAACAAAACCGGCTGCGCAAGCGGCACTGAAAGTCAGCCGGAAACCTGCGTCAGCCGGTAGTTCCAGGGTGTCAGTGGTAAGTGACCTCCAGCACGGGCGCTTGGGCATTTGTGTCGTTTATTTCTATCAGCCCCGGAAAAACGAACCCGTCATCTTCCAATATGCGGATCTGGAAGTTTGTCAATCCCCTGTTCTGGGCTTCGATCATCAATGAGGTTACATCTATCGTAATGCGGCGGAGAACGTCGGCACTGGATATCGGAGGTATAATCGTCGTAAATGCCAGGGGCGGCAGAATGACGCGACTATAATCCGACGGCTGCAATGTCTGGGTGGGGAAGTCGACGAGTTCGATACGAATTGGAATTGAACTGGCAGCAGGATCCAGGATAATGCTGTTGATGAATATTTCGAGTTTAGCCGACTCGATGAAGGCATTACCGGGAACTGCGCCGGTCAATGGAAAATCCAGGAAAGCACGGAATTCAGATGGTGAGAAAGGATTTATGCCGGCAAACACGCTTGGGGCGTTGAGCGGAGACACGGTGGTACCGTTCAGTATATCACCGTCGGACGCCAAGCTGCTCGCTATCCGCGTCACAACCGTAGGCGCCGGCGTCACAACCGTAGTCGTCGTGCCGCCGCCTCCGTCTCCGCACCCTGACATTACCATGATGGACATAATAACTGCCGCAAAGAGCATCTTTTTCATAACTACCTCCAGTTTTCTTTCAATTTTCATGATTTTCATCATGCTGCATATTTTTTTGCGATACCATTGAGTCAATCGTGTGTTCGGCGGACTTGACCCTTTGAACGATTACAAAGCAACTAACGCGCCAGAGAAGACCTGCTGTTGCCGCGAGTGCAAGGGTTTGATTGTAAAGGATAAAAAGAGGATAACGGGTGCCGGGTAAAGGGGAATCTGTCAGCGCCATACGTCACATTTAACATAACCGTCATATTTGACAGGATCTATCATCGGCATCAGCACAGAGCCATGAATGCAATCATCACAAAATAAATCAGCATGTTAAAAAAGCGAGGCTTATTGATGCGGGACTACTTCTTTCCGGAGATGCAGCAGAGGAATACAACAGACAAGGAAAAGCTGGAACTCGCGGAGGTGGATCTTCATCGATTGCGGAGGACCATCCGGCAATTCAAACTGATTAACCTTCTGCTCAGTGGAAGCAGAAGGTTACTGTGTCAGCATTTTTTCAGTGTCATGGAGCAGGAGCCTCTTCGGAGGTACACCTTGCTGGACGTGGGGGCCGGCGGCTGCGACATCGCGGTCTGGGCCGCCCGCGAAGCGCGCAGACGGGGATTGAAGCTCAACATTACTGCGCTGGACAATGACAAAAACTCACTCCCCATGGCGTATCAAGCCATCCGCGACTATCCCGAGATCAGCATCGTTGAAGGTGATGCGCTGGAGTTGAGCCGACTGGGCTCCTTTGATTTCGTATTTTCAAACCACTTCCTGCACCATCTGGAGTGGGATGAAATCAGGCTGTTTCTGGACAGCATCATGGCCCGGACGCGAATCGCTTTTGTGATGAACGACCTCAAACGGTCGCAGTGGGCCTACCTGGGCTTTACGATTTTCAGCGGAATCCTGACCAGGGGGAGTTACCATTTTCATGACGGGCGGCTGTCCATCAGGAGGGCCTTCCTGCCGGAAGAATTCCGGAGCTTCCTGCAAAAGAATTTTCCGGACAAACGGATTCAGGTCCTTGAGACCTATCCGGCCAGAATTGTGCTGTTTCATTCCGTCCGGGAGTCTTCCGTCCGGTAACCGGCCAATGGTTTATTCCGGTTTAGCGGGTCCAGACCGCGGTGCGCCCGAACAGGGGAATACCGATAAAACCGCGCAGCTCCAGCCGGCCGGGTGCCGCCAGGTGGATTTTGCCCCGGTAGCTCTTGCCGCTTTTCGGATCATAACAGGTCCCGTTTACCCAGAGATTGTCACCCTGCTGGCTGAATCCGTGCATGATCTGCAGACCGATCAGCGGGCGCTTTCTCAGCGCAGGATCAGGATTTTTCCGGTCGATGATCGGGGTGCCGACCTGACCGTCGCTGCTGTCGGTATAGAGCGGGTTCTTCAGCCGGACGATCTTCCCGCAGATTTTTTCTCCACAGCGGTAGACTTCCACCTGCGCTTCATCCAGCTCGGTTTTCCATATCCCCAGAATGTCCCCCGACCCGGCCGCCAAAACGGTTGCCGCCGACAGCAGGATTGAGGCGCAGAGGGTCAGGATCTTCATGGTTTTTTCGCCGTGCGGGCTGTGACGCCCCAGAACCGGCCCGAATAGAGCGACCCGAAGGCATCCGCGTAGAGCGCCAGCATTTCCGACTGAAATTTGCTGTCGATCGTGACCGCCTTGCGGGTCCAGTCGGCGCAGTATCCGCAGGTCGAACAGTCGCTTGTCCGGCAGTCGATCGCCTGAATTCCGGCCAGGAATCCGTCCAGTTTTCTGTTGTCGATATGGACGGGATCCCAATCCATGGCGGACAGCAGACCGCGCTTCTCGGCCAGCTTCTTCAGCTTCAGCAGTTCGGAGGTATTCACTGTGCCGGGCCTGAAGAAATACCTTAAAAACTTCCAGAGATTTTCCGACCAGCCGGTCGCGACACCGGACGTATCCTTGTATCCATAGGGCTGGATCAGATCCAGCAGGTTCCCGTCGAAGCGCCCCTCGGAGTAGGCCCGCACCCGCTGTGCCATCACGGAGGTGGGCGCGCCCCGTTCCAGGATCTTGAAGGATGTAAAGCCCATCCTGACATATTCATCCAGATCCTCGGGTCTGATGAACTCCGATCGCAGGTAGTTGGATGGATCGG
>JACMKN010000238.1 GCA_014380135.1 Deltaproteobacteria bacterium | reverse complement strand
GTGAAGCAGCGCTCCAGCTCGATGTTGGAGCTGGTCAGGAACTTTTCCATCCGCTCCGGTGATCTGGCAATATTTTTGGCTGCTTTTTCATTCCATTTTTGTTTTTTGTCTGAGATGCTCATTACTTTTTTACCTCGTTGCTTATTTTTTTACTAAAAGAGGCTAATGAAAAAAGGAGATCCTTTTGACGCTAGCCTCTTTGGTTGTTGATATTCTCTTTGTCCTCGCTCAAAAGCGCCTGTTCCGGTTATACTTTGGATTTTACAAGCTGCCAGGCGCCTATAACACGGCCTTCAGGTAAACCGAAGTACGCTCGCGTTTTTCCTTTTCAATCTGCTTGGCATCGACCTCAACAAATATTTCGTCGGGGGTGATTTTGAACAGCGGCTGCCCCTTCTGGACAATGCTGCCGTCGGCCCCATCCATAATGATCTTGTCAATGGTGCCGGAGAATGGCGCCCGGATGGTGTTGAACATCTTCATGACTTCGATGATATAGAGCGGCTGATCCTTCTCGAAATGCATCCCTTCGTGGACAAATGTCGGCAGGCCAGGCGCTTCCTGCCCATAATACATGCCGCCGCACACCGCTACGATTTCGTCGGCCTTGGTGGCCGGTGGCGGAACCAGAATCTTTTTCATGCGGGCCTGCAGATCGGGGTCGGTCAGATAGTCGGGAATGACCACTTCCAGGTCGTCCAGCACCTTCATATCCCAGAACTTTGTGGTGTCTCCTATTAAAAACAGCATGCCCAGCAACTCAAGACCGGACTCATAACCATAGTGAGCGGAACGGATCTGATCCCACATCTCCGCATCAAAACCACCCTGGGGTGTGTCCATTTTGAGAAGTTCGTTGAGCTTGAAATACTCATCACGCTCCAACCCGAGTTTTTCACGCAGGGTACGGTAGAAGTGCAGCGATTGCTGCAGCAGTTCATTGTCATGATCCCAAATGATTTCAGCCGCCGGTTTGTGGGGGCGGTAATTCATATGCAAATATTCGTAGGTTTCGTTGAGGACTCCAAGCGGGTTCCGCAACCAGACAACCTTGCCCTTGTCGATACGGAAGTTTTTCGTATTCATACTCAGCCAACCGGAAAGCAGGTGCGGCTCATCAAGTAGTCGTTCCATGGGGCGCGTGATCAGGGTCCCCTTGCGGTCCAGCAGCGCTGACATGTTTTTCAGCTCTTTGGCGCACACATCCGGCTGATCGGCATACTGCTCGGAAACCAGCTTGGCATAGTGCTTTTTCATCTGGAAGAAGGCAAAGACCACATCCAGTTTGTTGGCCTCTTCCTTGAGGGTACCAACCAGTGCCAGATATGGGACCACGAAGCGGGTGGTCGGCTTGGCCATGACATTTCTGCCCAGAAACCAATTGACCAAGCCATAGTGGAATTCGAGATTTGTGGCCAAGGCGCTTCCCCGCAGCGTGGTGCTGCACAATACGTCAGAGAGGCGTTCGTAGCTGGCCAGACGATCGTCACCCTTGGTAAGAAGCAGGGCGATATTGGAGTCGTAGGCACCGGCTACTTTATATTTCATGAAAATACCGGTATCCGGATTAAGCATGCTGATGCCCTGGTCATCACGGACTTCGCCTTTGATCGGCTTCGACCAGTAGCGGATCATGCCGCCGGCGTGAGGCGACAGGGATGCGTCAGTTGCGTTCAGACGGGCCTCGACCGAGGCATTGAAACGGACAATCCGCTCCGGCTTGGGCAGGCGTTCCTTGTGCCGCGCCAACAGGGCCATGGCCTCCACCAGGGATTCTACGATGAAGAAATCCTTGCTGTCCTTGGGGTTGCTGAACTTGAGACTGTAACAGAGTTCGGTGACGCGGTGTTCAACCTGAATACGGGTGTTGACCTCCATGAAGAAGTGACGATCACGGTCGACGATACACTCGAAGGTCGAGGCGGAATCGAGTTTTACGGCCTGGCCGAAGCGGGCCGACTCCTCTTCCATTCTTGCCAGCACCTTCAGATCCGACTTTAGGGCCTTGACCTCTTCCTTCCGGCCGGCTGCATTGGCCTTCTCGATGGCGGCCGTCAGCCCTTCCTGGGTAACAGATACCTCCAGGAGTTTCTGCTCATGCATCTGCAGGGAACAATCACGGCCACCCAGGGAGACACACCAGTCACCGTTCCCCAACAGCTGAATCTCGTTGTGACGGGTCTGTTCGATGTTCAGCTCGATCAGTACGTTCTTGTTTTCGCCAACACCGTTGGCCTTGACCTCGTTCAGTACCTCCCGCACCATGGCTGGAGCCTCGGCAGCCGCCTTGGCAATCGCCTTATCATCGGCCTTTTTGACAGCCAGCAGTGACGCTCCCAGAAGACGCTGTCCCTTGCCTCCGCCGCCGCCAATAGCCTTGATGCGGAAGCGGCTCTGCGGATATTTTTTAAACAGTTCAGTTACTTCTGTCTGCACCTGGGCACAGAGTTCCTCGATGGAGAACAGATCGATTCCCTTGACATAGGAGGCCATCAGAATATGGTCGGCCAGCAACTCAACGGCAAGCTTCTTGTCGTCCATAATTTTCTTGTCACAGGCCAGGCCTTCGGCATCAGCCAATTTCAGAAGTTTATCGCGGGTGGGATATTTTTTAAGCAAGGTCCGGGCGGTGACATTGTCGACACCGGGAGTAACACTGACATTCACCTGCAGGGCGGTGCGTTTGGCTTCGTCCTTCTTGCCGGCCCGCGCCTGAGTGACGGCGCAGGGACCGATAAACTTGAGGCCGGCCTTTTCGATGGCAGACACAAATTCCTCGTCTTCGGCCATGAAACCGTAACCGGCGAAGATCGAGTCATAGCCGTTATCCCGGGCCATCCGGATGATCTGATTGATGCGCTCGACCCGCTCTTCCTTGCTGGCGCCTGAATAATCGGGCACCCGGTGGACCCGGCGGGAATCGGTCAACTGGCGCAGTTCGGGTGCCAATGCATTGGGATAGACAATCGAGTCCTTTTCGGAGAGCAGGATGCCATAGTGGGAAATCCCCATCTCTTCGTAGACATCCATGGCCTCCTTACGGATCGGGCCACGGCAGACGATCAGAGGCTTGAGATCCTCGCAGGAAAAAGAACGTACCCACTCGGAGGGAGACTTGCTCAATTTGCGGGTCCGGTGGATCAGGGGGTTATGTTTGTAATAGTCGGTCTGTGGCATGGGCTTTATATCTCCAATCTGGAATGAATGAAATCAATGAAACTCGCGCTGAACGGCCTGCATCGGACCGGGCTTGTAATGACGCAGGAAGAAGTTCAGATTCTCTCCCAGCACCTTGCGCAGGTCGGTAGGCATGACAAGTGAGGAGATAGAGCCCAGTGCCAGACCTTCTTTCGGATTCATAAGTTCTTTTTCATAACGCATGTTCAAGGCTGCGTCCTCGATCTTCAACCAGTCAGCCGCTTCTTTTTCGGCATCCTTCCTGGCCTCGCCAGCCTCCATGCCGGCCGCAACCCGTTCCTTGACACCCTGCTTGACCCGCTCAACAACGGCAGCACGCATCTTGCGCACCTCGTCCTTGTAGACGAACTCCTTGCCGGCCGGTCCCATGACCGCCAAACGGGTGGTGGGGAGCGCCAGCACCAGATCTGCACCGGTGGGGTAGTTGTTGTAGGATGCATAGGCCCCGCCGTAGGCGTTGCGGATGATCAGCAGGATGCGGGGCGTTCGGATGTCAACGATTGAATCCAGCATGGCACGACCGGCCTGGACGATGCCGCGTGACTCCTGTTCGCGTCCCGGCAGGAAACCGGTGGTGTCTTCCATGAAAATCATCGGGATGTTGTATATATTGCAGAAGCGGTTGAAGCGGGCAATCTTGTAGGCGGAATCCACCGTGATCTGTCCTGAGGAGACCGCACTGTTGTTAGCTACAAAACCGACCACATTGCCGCCCAGACGACCCAGGGCGGTCACCGCCTCACGGGCCCGGTCCCGCTGGAGTTCAAAGTAGTCACCATGATCGCAGATCTGCTGAATCATGATGGAAACGTCGAAGGGGGTATTAAAACCGGTGGGTGAATTGAAGGCCTTCTTCAAGAGAGTGTTGATTTCCCAGGTTTTGCGGTCCAGAGGATCGCTGGTCTCCTGGAAACGGGCCATGACGCTGTTATTGTCAGGGAGATAGGAAAGCAGCTGCAGGGCTGTGCGCAGTGCGGCCACCTCATCCTCGACAGTCAGGTCGGCAACCCCTGATTGTCCATGGACCATCGGCCCTCCCAGATCTTCCGGGGTCACGTCCTCACCCAGAACCGATTTTACCACCCCTGGTCCGGTCAGACCGAAAAAGGTATCCTGAGGCTGGATCAGGAAGCTGCCCTGGCGTGGGAGATAACTGCCGCCGCCGGCATTAAAGCCGAACATGCACATGATGCTGGGAACGACCCCGCTGATCTTGCGAAGCGCCGTAAAAGCCTCGGCATAGCCGTCCAGACCGCCCACACCGGCCGGTACAAAAGCGCCGGCCGAATCGTTCATACCGATCAGAGGAATGCCCTTTTCGCCCGCCATCTGAAACAACAGCGCCAGCTTGCGGCCATTGGTGGCGTCGATGGAACCGGCGCGCACGGTAAAATCATGGCCATAAATCGCCACATCCCGGCCATTTACGTTGAGGATACCGGTCACCAGCGAAGCGCCGTCCAGGTTTTTGCCCCAGTTTTGAAAGAGTATGTTAGGTTCATTTTCTGTCAATACACGGATTCGTTCCCAAACGGTCATACGCTTTTTGAAATGCTGCTTTTCAATCTGGGCAATACTGACCGACTTGACGGGGCGCTTGATCAGGTCATAACCTTCCTTCATCGCCTCCTCATAACCACCCTTCATGCCCGGTATTTCTCCAGGGATTGTAAATTCAACCTTTTCGGGTGGGGCAAACGGGTTTTTCAGTGATGGTTTAATTGCTTTTTTGGACATCTTCGCCATCCTTCCAGTGTGATATATATCGACTGCAATTTTAACTTAAATTCGGTTCTACCGTGTGACAACCGCCAGCACCTTGACTTCGGAACCATCCTTTGAAAGCAGACGGTGTTTGAGTGACGAGTCGAAATAAACACAATCACCCTCTTCCAGAACAATCCGCTTTTCATCCAGAATCAGCTCGGCGGCACCTTTCATGATGAACAGAAACTCTTCGCCATCGTGACTGTAGGTATTCTCCTCCAGCGCCTTTTCAGTGACGGAGAGGAGAAACGGTTCCATTTTTTTATTCTGTTTGTGAAATGAGAGGGATTCGTAGGAATAGCCCTGGCTGGTGCCGGCTTTGGAAATTACTCGGGGGATAGTCTTGCGCTCGTGAGCACGCACGACTTCAAAACGACACTCTTCTTCATCTTCAGTGAAGAAAATACCGATTTTTACATCGAAAAACTTGGCAATTCTGGAGAGGGTGGCAATCGGAGGCGAAACGTTATTGTTCTCGATCTGTGAAATGAGCGCCGGCGAAAACCCAGTCTCTCTCGCAACGGCCTGGAGAGTCAGTTTTTTGGCAAGACGGAGCTTCTTGATTTTCGCTCCGATATTGAATTCGCTCATCCAACCCCCTGAACACTAAAATAAAACTCAGTTTTCGTGCGGGGTTTGTATACAATTTGACTTACATTGTCAATAAAAATTATTTACCACAAGCAAAGATCGATAGTTACAGTAAAAATAGTTCAATATCAATAAAACAGATCATTGTTTCAGACGACGCGCCAGCAGCTGCAATGTATGCAGCACTTCCACGCTCGAACCATGCTGCTTGAGACCATCCGCAAGCTGCATCATGCAGCCGGGACAACCGGTGGCGACCGCCTGGGCATTCGTGGCGATAATTGCCCGGCTTTTGAAATCATTGATCGTCATCGAAGAGTCATAATGGTAGACATTAAAAGTGCCGCCCAGACCGCAACATTTATCGGCGCCTTCCATCTCGACCAGCTCCACACCGGGCGTTGCCCGCAACAGTTCGCGCGGCTGACGGGTAATACCCCGTGTACGCAGGTGACAGGGATCATGGTAGGTGATGCGGATCGGCTCACCAGCTCCGCTCTCAGCCGGATCGAGTCCCAGTTGTTGCAGCAACAGGGATGCATCCACGGTCTTTTTCGCCAGAGCTTCCAGGCGTTCGCGCAGTTCCGGATTCCGTTTTCCGACCACCAGCGGATAGAGACGATGCAAAGCGCCACTGCAGGTGGCACAGGCGCTCATCACATAATCCGCTTCGTAGCGCTCCATCTCCGACAGATTTTTTTCCGCCAGGTCACGCACCGTATTGATATCGCCGCCGGACATGCCCGGCAATCCGCAGCACTGCTGCCCCTTGGGAATGATGACCGTACAGCCCAGATGACGAAACAGGGCCAGGGCCGCCTCGCCAATTTCGGTATATACAAAATTGGTCATACAACCGACAAAGAAGACGATGCGCGGTTTGCCCGCTTCGCCGGGTATCACTTCGGGGTGCCGGTCAATGAACGGCTTTTTGGCAATGGCCGGGATAAAGCGCTTATTACCGACAAAAGGCATCGGAAAGCGAAGTCGCAGACCGGATGTTTCGGGGACTTTCTTGAAGAACAGCGGCCCCAGAACAGCCGCCATCTTGACCCCCATTTTCATCCGGGAGCGGTTTTTGATGACCTGCGCAACCGCCTTATGAAATGTGGTCAGACCACGCCTCTGTGCCAGCGCCTCACGGGCAGCTATGACGATCTCATCGGTCGGCACGTCGTTGGGACACTTCTCCACACAACTGCCGCACAACAGGCACCTGGACATGGCCAGATAAGTCTGGTCGTCCAGCTCGATATCGTCTTTGAGGATATGCTGGGCCAGCGCCACCTTGCCGCGCGCCACGGCCGGTTCGCGCTGGAACGCGGTGAAGGCCGGGCAGTTGGTTCGACAGGCACCGCACTTGACGCATTTTTTCAGTTGATCTTCAACCCTTTTGAGGGGATCTATAGTTTGTTGTTCCATTTATAAAACCTTTCACCACGGAGACACGGAGAGATTCAAATACACGTAAAGTAAAGATAAGCAAACTGGCTGAAATACTCAATCAAATTACTTCACAGGTTTTATCTACCAATGAGTCTTTCTCCGTGTCTCGCTTAGAAGCGCCCACTTTTGGCCGTGACTCCGTGGTGAATTACAGTTTTTCCTTCCATTCATCCAGCGCGGCCAGAGACCGCTCCGCCAGCTTCTGGCGCCGTTCCTTCTTTTTGACCCGCTCCGGCAGTTCCGGAAAAAGTCCGTAGTTGACGTTCATCGGCTGAAAATGTTTTGCATCGGCGTTGGTGATGTGCGCCATCAGCGCCCCCAGCGCGGTTTCGGGCGGCGGAACAACACTTTCCCGGCCCTGTGCAAGAGCGGCGGCCGTCACTCCGGCCAGAAATCCGCTGGCGGCCGATTCCACATACCCCTCGACTCCGGTAATCTGGCCGGCGAAGATGATGCGCGGATCGCTTTTCATCTGCTGGCTTGGCTGCAGCAAGGCGGGGGAATTGATGAATGTATTGCGGTGCATCGAACCCAGGCGTACAAATCCAACATTCTCAAGCCCCGGAATCAGCCGAAAAATACGACGCTGCTCACCATAGGTCAGTTTGGTCTGAAAGCCGACCAGATTGTACATGCTCTTTTCCCGATTTTCGGCTCGCAGCTGGATAACCGCATGCGGCTCCCTCCCGCTGTGCGGATCTACCAGACCGACCGGCTTCATCGGCCCGAAACGGAGTGTTTCAACCCCGCGACCGGCCGACACCTCGACCGGCATGCAACCCTCGAAATGGACTACCTTCTCGAATTCCCTGGCCGGCACTTTTTCACCGCGAACCAGTTCATCAACAAAGCGCAGATACTCCTCTTCATTCAACGGGCAGTTGAGATAATCATCGCCGTCACCTTTGCCGTAACGCGAGGCGGCAAAGACTTTGCTCATACCAAGTGTGTCGGCAGCCACGATTGGGGCGATGGCATCATAGAAATAAAGCCGGTCGCCGGTCAGGTTCCCGAGAGATTCAGCCAGGGCATCGCTGGTAAGCGGTCCGGAGGCGATGATGACGACCCCTTCAGCCGGAATGGAGCTAAGCTCGCCACGTTCGATCCGGATCAGGGGATGGGCATAGATCTTTTCAGTGACGTAATCGGAAAACAGCTGGCGGTCAACGGCCAGAGCTCCCCCGGCCGGAACTGAGGTAGCCTCGGCCGCTTCCATGGTCAGTGATCCGCAGCGGCGCAGTTCCTCTTTGAGCAACCCCACGGCGTTATCAAGTGAGATGCCGCGCAGGGAATTGGAACAGACCAGTTCAGCAAGACCGGAGATATGGTGGGCCGG
>JACMKN010000237.1 GCA_014380135.1 Deltaproteobacteria bacterium | reverse complement strand
TTCGATCGGAAAAATGAAACCGGACAGCAGGAAGGCCGGCAGGATCGTCGTGACAAGGCCCAGCTGGCTGGCCAGCAGCTGGCTTTTGGTGATGATGCTGAGCAGCATCCCGAATGAAAGCGCGCCGAACAGAAACAGCATCGAGAGCGGAGCCAGCAGCCAGTGACTGCCGCGCAGCGGCACGTCGAAGACGAACTCGCCCACGCCGACGCACAGCAGCAGGTCCAGCATGCCGATGCAGAAATAGGGCGCCAGCTTGCCGAAGATCAGCTCCGTAGCGGTGACTGGCGTGACAATCAGCTGCTCCATGGTGCCGGTCTCCCACTCCCTTGCCATGCAGAGCGAGGTCAGGATGGCGGCCATGATCATCATCACCACCGCAATCAGGCCGGGGAAGATGAAATTGCGCGAGACCATGTCGGTGTTGAACCAGACCCGCGGCCGCAGCTCCAGGGCCGGCAATTTCAACTTCAACCCGGCCCGTTGCATCTGATTGACGGCCACCTGGCGCGAGAAAGCCAGTGCCGTGGCATCGGCGTATCCCAGGGCGATGGTGGCGGTGTTGGGATCGCTGCCGTCCACGACCGTCTGCACCACGGCGGTTTCGCCCCGCGTGAGCCTTCGGGCGAAGTCGGCTGGGATCACCAGAGCGATCAGCGCCTCGCGGCGGTCGATGGCCTGCTCGATCTGGCGGTAGTTGTCGGTGCTGATACGCAGGTCAAAGTAGCGTGAACCGGAGAAGCGGCTGATAAATTCGCGGCTCTCCACGCTCTGCGACTGGTCCCATACCGCCAGCGGCACCCGGTCCAAATCCATGGTCAGGGCATAGCCGAACAAAAACAGCAGCATCATCGGCATGCCGATCCCCATCATCAGGCTGCGCGGGTCACGCAGTACGTGCAGGAATTCCTTTTTGGCGATGGCTTTCAGGCGGCGGAGGTTCATGGAGTCATCCCGTTTACGGTGAACGGCTGTGTTTTAGATTTCTGAAAGTCCAGGATGATGCATTTAGATGGTTTCAAACATGGATAACCCGTTATTGCGGTGAATGATAAACTGTAAAACAGGAAAACATTACTGACTAAATATTGTTGTGGCAATATATATTTCCGATTTATGGCATGTGTCATGGTCTCCCGGCGTCATCATCGTTTTTTTTGAAGGTGGATAATTCTGCTCCAACCAGATATACAGATCCATAGAATGTTTATCTGTCAAATATCAGGGAACTTTCAGCCCAAAGCACTTATGCCAAAAGGAAAGAAGCAATGAAAGCCGTCATTCAACGAGTCACATCCGCCAGCGTAACGGTTGAGGGCCGGGTCGTCGGCCGGATCGGACTGGGCCTGCTGGTTCTGCTGGGAGTGGAAAAAGGTGACGCCGAAGCGCAGGCCGACTGGTTGGTGGAGAAGATCGCCGGCCTGCGGATCTTCAGCGATGATGGAGGCAAGATGAACCTGTCCGTGCGGGATATCGGCGGTGCCCTGCTGGTGGTTTCCCAATTCACGCTGGCCGGCAACTGTGCCAAGGGCAGGCGCCCATCCTTCGATACCGCCGCAGCACCGGCCGACGGCCAGCGCCTCTACGAATACTTCCTGGAGGCGGCCAGGCTGCTCGGCCTGCCGGTCGAGAGCGGCATCTTCCAGGCCGACATGCAGGTGGCGCTGGTCAATGACGGGCCGGTCACCTTTATACTGGAGCGGTAACGAGCGGCTCCGGCATCACCACCAATCAAAGAGGCCGCACGTGGCGGACCCCGGCAGAACACGAACAGCAATGCACGCGAGGTACACCCCTGATGGAGCCTGAAGCAGCCACCACGTTTATCCGCCACGCCCGCACGCGCGGTCTGCGCCGCTGGCTGCCCGGCCTGGCGCTGCTGGCCCGCTACAATCGCTCCCTGTTTTCACAAGACCTGGTGGCCGGCCTGGCACTGACGGCGCTGCTGGCCCCGGTCGGCATGGGTTATTCCGAGGCGGCCGGCCTGCCCGCCATCTACGGTCTGTACGCCACGATAATTCCGCTGCTGGCATACGCCATATTCGGGCCGAGCCGCATCCTAGTGCTGGGGCCCGATTCGGCGCTGACCGCCCTGATCGCCGCCACCATTCTGCCGCTGGCCGCCGGTGATCCCAAACATGCCGCAACACTGGCCGCCATGCTGGCGATCATCACCGGCGCACTGTGCATCCTGGCCGGACTGGCCAGGTTCGGATTCATCACCGACCTGCTTTCCAAACCGATCCGCTATGGCTATATGAACGGTATCGCGCTGACCCTGCTGATTGGTCAGTTGCCCAAGATATTCGGCCTTTCGTTGGAGAGCGGAAGCTTGCTTCAGTCAGCGATCGGACTCGCACACGGCATTCTGAACGGTCGCGTCAACTGGAGCGCCTTTGCCATCGGCGCAGCGTGCCTGGCCGTTATTTTCGGGACCAAACGCTGGGCGCCGCGACTGCCGGGTGTGCTGTTGGCCGTGGTCGGCGCCACGCTGGCGGTGGGAATATTGGATCCGGCAACGCAGGCGCAGATCACGACCGTCGGGGCGCTGCCGCAGGGGCTACCGAACCTGGAATTCCCGCTCGTCACGCTGGACGAATTCAAGGCCCTGTTTACCGGCGCGGTGGCGATCGCACTGGTATCGATCACCGACATGAGCGTACTGTCCCGAATTTATGCGCAGCGGGGCGGTTATTACGTGGATGACAACCAGGAACTGGTCGCTCTCGGCATCGCCAACCTGGCCACTGGACTGTTCCAGGGCTTTTCCGTCAGCAGCAGTGCTTCGCGCACACCGGTGGCCGAATCGGCCGGTGCAAAAACGCAGATGACCGGCGTGGTCGGAGCAACCTGCATCGCGCTGCTGCTGATCTTTGCCCCCCGTATGATGATGCATCTCCCCACGGCTGCCCTCGGCGCGGTGGTAATCTCCGCCTGCAGTTCGATCGTGGAGTTTTCCACGGTGCGACGTTTGTATTATCATCGCCGGGGAGAGTTCTACCTGTCGCTGGTCTGTTTTCTGGGGGTCGCCACGCTGGGCGTCATCCAGGGCATTTTCATCGCCGTCGGCCTGGCGCTGCTGGCCTTCATCTGGCGCGCCTGGCGGCCGCACTGCGCCGTCCTGGGAAGGGTTTACGGCATGAAGGGTTATCACGACATCAAGCGCCATCCCGAGGCGCGGCGGATCCCGGGACTGGTGCTGTTCCGCTGGGATGCGCCGCTGTTCTTCGCCAATGCCGAGTTCTTCAGGGAGCAGGCGCTACGGGCGGTGAGCAGCGCACCGACGCCGACCAGCTGGATTGTGGTTGCTGCGGACCCGGTCACCGATGTGGATATCACGGCCGCCGACGTGCTTGCCGAGCTGGTCGGAGAGCTGCAGCAGGCCGGTATTGAACTGTGCTTTGCCCAGATGAAGGGGCCGGTAAAAGATCATCTCAAGCGCTATGGACTGTTCGACAAAATCGGCCTGGAGAATTTTTTCCCCACCATCGGACAGGCGGTCGATCACTACCTGATCAGGCATCAGGTGGCCTGGCGCGACTGGGAAGCTGACAAAGACCGGGCCGATGCTGAAGTGTGGTAACCACCCTGTAAACCTTATAAAATTCAGTCAGGAGCAATCATGAGCAACCCATTGACACTCGGTTTTTCCCCCTGCCCCAACGACACCTTCATGTTCTACCCGCTGGTTCACAATCTCGTCGACACCGGCGGACTTTGCTACCGGGAACGGCTGGAGGATGTGGAGACGCTCAACCAGCTGGCGCTCAAGGGCGAACTGGATGTCAGCAAGGTTTCCTACCACGCCCTGGGGCATATCCGCGACGAATACGCCCTGCTCCGTTCCGGCAGCGCCCTGGGGCGCGGCTGCGGGCCGCTGCTGGTGGCCGCCAGCAGCAGCAGCGATCCAGCCGATCTGCGCGGCAAGACCATCGCCGTGCCGGGGCGCTACACCACCGCCCTGCTGCTGCTGCGCCTGTTCGATCCATCACTGAACAACTTCATCGTGATGCCCTTCAACGAGATCATGGATGCGGTATTGAAGGGGGATGCCGACGCCGGCCTGATCATCCACGAGTCGCGCTTCACCTATCAGGGCTACGGTCTGCACAAACTGCTGGATCTGGGCGAGTGGTGGGAAGCGGAAAGCGGCCTGCCGATCCCGCTGGGCGGCATCGTGGCCCGCCGGGCGCTGGGGGCCGAAACCATCGCCGCCGTCGAACGCGCGCTGCGGTCCGGGGTTGCTTATGCCCGCAGCCACCCTGACGAAGCCGCCCACTACATCTGCGAACATGCCCAGGAGATGAGCGCCGAGGTCTGTGCGGCGCACATCGATCTGTACGTCAATGATTTTTCGTCCGATCTGGGCGATGAGGGGCTTCGTGCCGTAGAATGCCTGCTGCAGCGGGCCGAGCAGGCCGGAATCATCCCCGCTTCCAAGGTGCCGCTGTTTGCCTGAGTCCGTGACAAAAACTAAAAACTGCACATCAAAGGAGATTTGGAACAATGGCGGATCAGAAAGAAAAATGGCAGGGGTGGCTGGCGCTTTCAACAGCCATCATGGCGGTACTGGCAGCACTGACCACCCTCTACATGGGAAAATACTCTTCACGGGCGATCATGGCCCAGGGCCAGGAGAGCGACCAGTGGGCCCATTACCAGGCCAAGAGCATCAAGGGACATACCTACGAGGTCAACCTCAAGGCACTGGAACTCCAGTACCTTTTACAAAAGGGAATAACACAGGAAACCGCAGCGGAATACCAGAAGACCTTAAGCAAATATGGCGAGGAAATCAAACGCTATGATGTTGAGAAAAATGAGATCAAAGACAAGGCGGAAGGTATCGCCAAGGTCAAACTCAAGGCCCAGGAGATGGGCGGTGATTTTGCCTACGCCCTGATTTTTCTGCAGATTGCCCTGATGCTCTCGTCCATCGCCAGCCTGACCAAGCGGCATTACCTCTGGTACATCGCCCTGGTCTGCAACGTCGGCTGGCTGTTTTTCTTCCTGGATGCCTGGCTGCTGTTTTATTAGTAAGTTTGCGCACTTATCCTGCTTACCAGGACTAAGCTCCGGAACGCAACAACATGTAAAAAAGGCCGCTCTGCTTCAACAGGGCGGCCTTATTGCATGATTATCGTGTCAGGTACCGAAACGATTGCGATAATACTCTCCGCCGCGACGGCGCAGTATGGCCAGGTGGTAGAGTTCATCGTACTTGTGGGCGGCCGCCTCCCAGGTAAAGCGTTTTTTCATGCCGTTTTTGCGGAGCGCGGCCAATCCTTTGGGATTGTTGAAAAAGGTCCAGGCCGCCCAGCCGACCGTATCAAACAACGCTGTGGCGCCGTGGCTCCAGAATTTGAAGCCGTCACCGGACAGTACCGCCTCGTTGAAGTTTTCAACGCTGTCGGCCAGCCCGCCGGTGGAACGCACGATGGGTGGTGTTCCGTAGGCCAGGGAGTACATCTGGTTCAGGCCGCATGGTTCAAAAGAGGAAGGCATGACAAAGAAGTCGGCTCCGGCCTCGACCTTGTGGGCCAGCTCCTCGTTGTAGCCGATGTAGCAGGCAAACTTTTCGGGATAGAGGGCGGCGATGTCGCCAAAATAGAAATGCGCCCAGGGTTCGCCATTGCCGATCACGACGAACTGGACATCCATCTCCAGGATGCTGTGAATCGCTTCGGCCAGCAGATCGGTTCCCTTCTGCTTGACCATCCGCGAAACGACTCCGAACAGCGGCACGTCGTCACGCTGCGGCAGCCCCATGGCAGCCTGCAGATCCCGCTTGCAAGCCGCTTTTCCCTTTTTCACGGTGCGGGCCGTGTAGTTGGCAGCAATAAACGGGTCTGTTTCCGGATTCCATTCCTCGTAATCGACGCCGTTCAGGATGCCGCTCAGGTCTGCAGCCCGATCCTGCACCACTCCTTCAAGTCCCCAGCCGAAAGCCTCGGTCTGAATCTCGCGGGAATACTCTTCGCTGACCGTGTTGAGCAGGGTGGCGTGGTAGAGGCCGCCCTTCAGCAGGTTGACCTGATCGTCCTTCTCCAGTTCCAGATAATTGAAATGCTTCCAGCCGATACCCAGCACGTCCATCAATCCGGGGTAGAAGTTGCCATGGTGCTGCATGTTGTGCAGAGTCAGCAGCGATGCTGCATTGCCGACATAGCGGTCGTGCAGATAGGTTGTGTTGAGCAGCACCGGGATGACGCCGGTATGCCAGTCATGGGCATGAACCACGTCCGGCGACCAGTTCAGCATCTTGCAAAGCTCCAGCGAGGCCTTGGACAGGAATACGAAACGATTATCGTTGTCCAGGTAGCCCTTGCCCCCCTGCTGGTACAGGCCGGTACGGCCGTAATACCCTTCGTGTTCCAGGAAGTAGACCGGCACCTCACTGCCCGGCAAACGCCCTTCCCAGACACAGCAGTACTGGTGGCCGGTTATGCCCATCGGCACGACCAGAGTTCCGGGCAGCAGACGGAGACCGAACTTTTCCGGATTAACGCAGTAATAACGGGGCAGGACTATTCTGACGTCATGTCCCATGCGGGCCAGATATTTGGGCAGTGCGCCAACGACATCGCCAAGCCCCCCCTCCTTGGCAAAAGGAGCGGCCTCGGAGGCGGAGAACAGGATTGAAAGCGAATTCACAGGTTTTTTCATAAAAATTTCGGCACGTTATTTCGGCACGCTCTCCCAGTCTTTCAGAAACTTTTCGATACCGGCATCGGTCAGCGGGTGCTTGGCCAGCTGAATCATGACCGAGAAGGGGATGGTGGCGATGTCGGCGCCGATCAGAGCCGAGTCGAGGACATGGATCGGATTGCGGACACTGGCAACGATGATTTCGGCCATGTAGCCGTAATTGTCAAAGATCGTGCGGATCTCTTCTATGATGCCCATGCCGTCCTGGGAGATGTCGTCCAGGCGGCCGACAAAGGGAGAGACGTAGCTTGCGCCGGCTTTGGCGGCCAGAAGCGCCTGCATCGGCGTGAAGATCAGCGTGACGTTGGTCTTGATGCCCTTGTCGGTCAGTGTCTTGCAGGCTTTGAGCCCTTCGGGCGTCATAGGAAGCTTGACTACGATGTTCTTGTGGATTTTGGCAAGCTCTTTGCCTTCCTTGATCATGCCGGGAGCGTCCAGCGAGATGACCTCGGCCGAGATCGGACCATCGACGATCGAGACGATTTCCTTGATGACATCCTTGAATTTGCGACCCGATTTGGCAATCAGTGAGGGGTTGGTGGTGACACCGTCCACCAGGCCCAGTGCGTGTGCTTCCCGAATTTCCTGAACATCGGCTGTGTCGATAAAAAATTTCATTTTTTTCTCCCGTTAGGTTGGCATGTGGTCAAGCTGTTCGCGATATTTTTCCAGACAATCCATTGAGCAGAAATAGTGACGCTGACCGTTGTGTCTGCCGACAACGGCCTGTTTCTCCGAGACGTAGACTCCGCAGACCGGGTCACGATGGGTGGTCTCGGCTGAATCCATCTTTCCGGCAGGTTTCTCCGCGGTTTTCTTCGGAGCGGCCAGGGAAACTATAATCCGGTAGCCGATGTACAGCAATAGTCCCCAAATCAGAATTCTTATCAAACTTATATTCCTCCGGCTGCCCCGACAAGCGGAACAGTTTTCAATTTCTAAAGTTTTACAACGGTCTCGTCGGAACGCAGCAAGGCCAGCAGTTCCTTGACAGTGATCCCGGATACCGGATGCACAAGCTGCGGGGCTATTTCGCAGAGCGGCTGCAGCACAAAGCGCCGCTCCGCCAGGCGCGGATGCGGGATAGTCAAATCCCCTTCGGAGATGATCTCTGATCCGTACAGCAGCAGGTCAAGATCCATTCTGCGCGGTCCATGGATAATTGTACGGGTACGCTTGAAGCTGTTGGTCTCGATGCGCAACAAGTGTGTCAGAAGAGTACGGGGGGGCAATCCGGTTGAAAGTTTGAGTACCGCGTTATAGAAGGCCGTCTGCTTGACACTTCCAACCGGGGAGGTTTCGTAGAACGAAGAGAGGGCCGTCACTCTGCATTCAGGCAGCCGACCGATCTCGGCCACGGCCCGCAGCAGATTCTGTTCACGATCTCCAAGATTGGATCCCAGTGCTATGAAGGCTTCCGTTTCCACCGGCTGATTAAAACACAATGGACGGGAAGCGTCAACCGTAACACCTCGACAGAGCATAAAAAACACCCTGGCAACTAGGAGGGGAAGTTACCAGGGCAAATGAGGATTCGTTGGAACCCTCGCAAAGATTTTGTTTGATTGAAATATACCAGCAACCGGATCTGATTGCAACAAATAATATTCATAAGTCATCGGCAACACGGTTAAAAAACACACTATCTCTACTGTTTAAGTCGTATACATTTCAGGCGCTTCGCTAAAAAAGCCGTAAAGTCAGGCCGGCGCACAGGATGCCGCCAATCCTTCCAGCATGGTCGGATAGCGCAGCCTGACCTTCAAGCGCTGCAGCATCCGGCTGTTGTCCACGATTCTCGATTCGCTGACATAGGAAAACATCAACGGCGACATGACTCGACGGGCCTCATCCAGCGTAATCCGGGGCTGACGCGACAGCTTCAATGCATCGGCACAGGCATCAAAATAGCTGGTCATACTGGAAGGATGTCCGTCGCTGACGTTGAAGATATCCCCGTCTTCACCCGACTCTGCCGCAGCCAGACAGACAGTTGCCAGATCATCGGCATGGATGCGGTTGCTGGGTCCGGATTCATCCTCGTGCAGCAGCGGCTGACCCTGACTGATCTGCATCAACGGCAGTCGCCCAGGGCCATAGATGCCGCTCACCCGCAGGATCACAACCGGTGCATGGTTTGCCCGGCCGTATTGAAGAAAGGCCGTTTCGGCATCCAGACGGCGCTTGCCCATCGCCGATGCAGGTTCGGTCGGAGACTCCTCGCTAACAACGCCTCCGGAGGCTTCGCCATAGACCGAGGTAGCGCTCATGTAAACGATTTTTGAAGGTTTCTGCGAATTGCTCAGGGATGAGATAAAAGTTCTGGCGCGGGTGTCGGCAACACCGCCTCCCGGCGGCGGAATCAAATAATACAGGATACTGTCGGCCAGATCCAGCGACAGGATCGCAGCCGGATCTTCCAGGGAGCAGGTGACCGCGCAGAAACCATCTTTGGAAAGTCGCGAGGCTCGTTCCGACGACCTGACCATGCAGGTAACCTCCGCGCCAGTGTCACGGGATAACCGTGCAATCCGCTCTCCGATATAACCGCAGCCTGCAATGACAATTTTCTTCTTGGCTTGCATAATCCTCACTTACTTCATAACTGCTTCCACCAGCGGCTGCAGGCTGGCGCTGGCTGATTCAATTGCAGACTTGCGCTCTGCATCCGTCATGAACAGCTTGATGTATTTTTTAGCTTTTTTTCTGTCTCCGGCAATCGTTTCCGACATCTTGCACAGAATTCCGACCGGTACCCCGTTGCGGTATCCCGTCACAAGTTTCTGAATCTCGTCACAGCGCTGTTTCTCTGTCCATGTTTTGAACAGAGCGGCGCCCAGATCGTCGTTTGTATCAAGCATGATTATCCCCCGAAAGATGGATTTAAAAAAGCCCCGCAGACATGTCTGCGGGGCCAGGACTATAGCATGTCAAGTACCATGAATCTACTTCTTCTCGTAAGTAAGCGCAGCCAGTTTCTCGTAGTACTCAAAACGGCTTGCAGTCCAGGCGGTCGCCTTCTTCATCAGCACTGCTGCTGCCTCAGGGTTGGCCTTCTGCAGAACCTTGTAACGGTTCTCGCCATAGGCATAATCCTCAAACGATGTGGTCGGGGATTTGCTGTCAAGCTGCAGCGGATTCTTGCCTTCAGATGCCAGGGCAGGATTGTAGCGATATAACGGCCAGTACCCGGAGGAAACCGCTTTCTTGTTTTCATCAACACCCTTGGTCATGTCGATGCCGTGGGCGATGCAGTGTGAATAGGCAATGATCAACGACGGTCCGTCATAGGCTTCCGCCTCAATGAATGCTTTGACCACTTGGGCCGGGTTGGAAAGTGCCACGTTGGCCACATAGACGTTGCCGTAAGCCATAGCCATCATGCCCAGATCCTTCTTGGCCATTGCCTTGCCACCGGCAGCAAACTGCGCTACGGCGCCTGTCGGAGTCGACTTGGATGCCTGTCCGCCTGTGTTGGAGTAAACCTCCGTGTCGAGTACCAGCAGGTTGACGTTCTTGCCGGAAGCAATGACGTGGTCGAGACCTCCGTAACCGATGTCATAAGCCCAGCCGTCGCCGCCGACGCACCAGACCGATTTTTTGACCAGATAATCAGCCAGCGGCAGCAGCTGTACAGCCGCCCGCTCCTTGCAGCCACCTAATGCCTTCTTCAGTTTTGCGACCCGCTCACGCTGGGCCTCAATGCCGGTCTGGTCTGACTGGTCAGCTGTCAGAATCTCTTTCATAACCGACAATACCGGTTTGCAGGATTTGCAGCCGCAGCCGATGAGCTCGGTCAGCAGTTCTCTGGCCGATTCGGTGAACTTGTCCACCGCCAGACGCATGCCGAAACCGAACTCGGCGTTGTCCTCGAACAGCGAATTGGACCAGGCCGGTCCGCGCCCGTCGGCCCGCTGGGCCCAGGGTGTGGTGGGCAGGTTGCCGCCGTAGATGGAGGTACAGCCGGTGGCGTTGGCGATCAAGGCCCGGTCGCCGAACAGCTGGGACAAAAGTTTCAGATAGGGGGTTTCGCCGCAGCCGGCACAGGCCCCGGAAAATTCGAAGGTCGGACGGACCAGCTGGCTGCCGCGCAGCGTGTCCAGCTTGAGCTTGGTCGGATCCATATCAGGCAGCGACAGGAAGAAGTCGAAGTTGGCCGCTTCGTCAGCACGCAGGGGCGGCTGGAACTGCATGTTGATCGCCTTGTGATTTGGATCTTCCTTGCTTTTGGCTGGACAGTTGTGGACGCAGGCGCCGCAACCGGTACAATCTTCGGGAGCAACCTGGAGCGTGTATTTCAGCCCCTTGAACTCGGGCAGCTTGCA
>JACMKN010000236.1 GCA_014380135.1 Deltaproteobacteria bacterium | reverse complement strand
GCCTCTTCGCCGTCACCCAGCAGCACTGCATCCAGAAAGGGAGCCAGCGGCTCGGGATTGTAGGCGCAGGGACCGCCGGCAACAATCAGCGGAAAGGAGTCGTCGCGATCACAAGCCATTAAGGGAATTCCGGCCAGTCGCAGCATGTTGACGATGTTGGTGTAGGAGAGCTCGTACTGCAGCGTAAAACCGACGATGTCGCACTTTGCCAGGGGCGTGCCGCTTTCGAGGGTGGTCAGAGCAGCAGCGGAGGCCTGCAGTTGTGCCTCCATATCGGGCCAGGGGGAAAAAACCCGTTCCGCGGCAATACCGTCAACTCCGTTAAGCACATGATAGAGGATGCGCAGCCCCAGGTGGCTCATGCCGACTTCATACACATCGGGAAACGCCAGGGCAAAGCGCAGGTCAGGGGCATCCTTGCGGATGGAGCCCATTTCGCCTCCCATGTAACGGGCGGGTTTTTCAACGGCCAGAAGATTCATCAATATAAGTTCAGTTCTTTCATAAATTTGGATGGTCTGGAAATGTAGCAAATCAAGGTTGGCTATGCAAGGGAAATAGCCGTTTTTGTGACTTTCCTTGAGCTGTTCCTGTTAACCGTCCTTGCACTTTCAGGGGATGGTGACTATGATGGGCTCTATTCGATTTCGACAGCATACCTGAATTAATGAATGAGGATGTATGATTATCAGACGCGCCCTGAAAAACGACCCTTCCGCCAATCCCCGTCAAGCGGCATGCGAAACACTGCTGCGCATCAGCAAACAGGGCGGATTTGCCGATCGCCTGATTGACAGCGAGCTGGCCGGCGGCGCCCTGTCCGGACCTGACCGGGGGCTGTTTGCCGAGCTGGTATTCGGTGTTCTGCGGCGCCAGGGAACTCTCGACCATATCCTTACGCAACTGCTTGAGAAGCCGATTAAAGAGCTCGACCCGCATGCGCTTGTTATTTTCCGTATCGGTCTTTACCAGCTGACCTGTCTCGACCGGATTCCCGAGTCGGCCGCCGTCAACGAATCGGTAAATCTTGCCAAGCTGATCACACCACGCACCAGCGGGTTGATAAATGCGGTTTTGCGAAACTACCTGCGTCAGAAAGATTCGATAACCTTTCCAGATCCGGTGGCCGAGCCTGTCACATCAATAGCCGCCCGCCATTCTCAGCCAGAATGGCTGGTCGAGCACTGGCTTGGCCAACTGGGGGGCGAGGACGCGACCAAACTGGCCGAGGCGTCATCACAGCAGCCTCCCTTGACGCTGAGAGTCAATGCGCTGCGCACAACCCGGGCAGAGCTGCTGCTGGAATTTGAAAAGCAGGGCATACCGGCTGCGTCCTGCCGTTTCTCTCCGGACGGTATCGTGATTGCCGGGCGTCATGCGATCATCAGCCTGCCTGGATACGAGGCGGGGCTGTTTGCGGTTCAGGACGAGGCTTCCCAACTGGCCGGACTGCTTCTGGGCGCTGAGCCGGGCGAGCGCATCTGGGACGCCTGTGCCGCACCTGGAGGCAAGGCCTGCCATATTGCACAACAGATGGATGACCGTGGCGAACTGATCGCAACCGATATCTCCCGCTCAAAACTGGTCATCGTCCAGGAAAACGCCCGGCGGCTCGGCGCAAGCTGTCTCTCTACGGCGGTCGCCGATCTGCACCTGACCGATACGCTGCCGAAAGGGCTTTTTGACCGCATCCTGCTGGATGCTCCCTGTTCCGGTCTGGGGGTCATACGCCGAAATCCTGAAGCCAAATGGCGCCTGAGCTTCGACGACATAACCCGTTTGGCGGCGGTCCAGAAAACGCTGCTGAAAAACGCTGCCTCACTGTTGAAACCGGGCGGCACACTGCTTTATTCGACCTGCTCCACTTCCGTTGAAGAAAACGAGGAAGTTGTGGAGGAATTTCTTTTGCATCACCCTGATTTCATGCTAGAAAACCTGAACGATCTGTTTCCGGCCTTAAATGAGCTGTTTGAGTTTTACGGCATGTTCAGGTCCTGGCCGCACCGTCACGGCATGGACGGCTTCTTTGCGGCACGCATACGAAAACAGCAATAATCAAACAGGGAGTCTCCAAATGAAAAAAATTGCGCCATCCATCCTTTCCGCCGACTTCTCCCGTCTCGGCGAAGAAATCCGCGCCGTGGAAGCGGCCGGCGCCGATTACATCCATATCGATGTCATGGATGGTCATTTCGTTCCCAACATCACGATCGGCCCCCTGATTGTCGCCGCTGCCCGCAAGGTGACCTCGCTTCCGCTGGATGTGCATCTGATGATCGAGAACCCTGACCTCTACATCCCTGATTTTTCTGCCGCCGGAGCCGACATCATCGTTGTCCACGCCGAGGCGGTCAACCATCTGCACCGCACCGTACAGCTGATAAAATCGCTCGGAAAAAGAGCCGGCGTCTCGCTCAATCCGGCCACGCCACTGAACGTGCTCGAATACGTTCTCGAAGATCTGGATCTGGTGCTGCTGATGACCGTCAATCCGGGTTTCGGGGGACAGAGTTTTATCGAGGCCTGCCTGCCGAAGATCCACTCCCTGAGGGCCATGCTCGACCGGCGTGGCTGTGAAGCCGAACTGGAAGTGGACGGCGGAGTCAAGGCGTCCAACATTGCCCGCATCGCGCACGCCGGGGCAGACGTTTTCGTGGCCGGCAGTGCCGTTTTCGGCAGCAGCGACTACACGGCTACGATATCCGAAATGAAGCAATTGGCGAAAGAACCCCTGCTGTAGCTTTATCAGCATTTTCAGAATGATAACGATTTTATAGATTGAGTTTAGGTACTATTTGAGGTAAAGTTCGGGCCAATGTCCAACAGCGTTCTGATCATAGATGATTCCAGTACCGTTCGGGAACGAATCGTAAAGACCCTTGAATCCTTTAACCTTTTTTCGCGCTACTATGAAGCGGAGGATGGCCTGGAAGGATTCAAGAAGCTGCTTTCCTGCCAGGTGGACGTCATTTTGTGTGATCTGGAGATGCCTCGCATCGACGGTTTCAAATTTCTGAGCATGTTAAAATCCCGCCCCGACCTGCAGGACGTCCCGGTTCTGATCCTGACCGGCATGAACGATCGTGAGCTCAAAATCAAGGGACTGGAGCAGGGCGCCAGTGACTATATAACCAAACCCTTCGATCCGGAGGAACTGGTTGCAAGGGTAAAAGTTCACCTGAAAATAAAAAAACTGCAGGATGACCTGAAACATTCCAATGAACTGCTGCTGGAGTTGTCAAACACCGACCACCTGACCGGTCTCTTCAACCGTCGCTACATGATGGATGCGCTGGAAAAAGAGGTGCAGCGCTGCACCCGCAAGGGTGGCAATCTGTCGCTGATCATGCTCGACATCGATCACTTCAAGAAGGTAAACGATACCTACGGACACCTGCAGGGTGATGAGGTGCTGAAGCGTGTTGCCACCCTGATGCAGAAGGAACTGCGCAGCTATGACTGTGCCGCTCGCTACGGTGGTGAAGAGCTTGTCTCTATCCTGCCGGATTCGACCCTCAGAGAGGCCGTATTCGTAGCCGACCGGATACGACTGTCGCTGCAAGGTTTGAAATTCAGTGGAGATCTTTCCGCGCTCAATCTGACCGCCAGTCTGGGAGTTGCCTGTTTTCCGGTTCCCGGCATAACAACGGTCGACGGCTTTATCAAACTGACCGACGATGCCCTGTACCGGGCCAAGAAAAATGGCAGAAACCGGGTTGAATTTCATGAGCCATGAAGCCCGGACCCGAGTATCCAGATACAGATAAAACCCTCATTTTCCCAGAATAAAACCGGCCACAACGAATCAACAACGCCACCGCAATCTCTCAGGAAACTGGCTGAATGGCAGGTGGCGTTCTCGTGTCAAGCACCTTGAAAGGAATCCAAACATGACCAGCATTATAAAGTTCGTTATCGCATTCACCGTGTTGGTCTGTACCGGCACAAACGTTTGTGCGGCACCCCCGAAAAAAATTGACCAGCCCCCCTTGGCGGAACAGTGGTTCGGCATCTATGTGGATACGGACCGGGTCGGTTTTTATCGACAGATCATCACTGAATCGCCTGAAGGATATCAAATGGATGGCTACGGCAGTGTCCGCATGAAGGTCATGGGCTTCTCGAAAGATGCCACCATACGCGAGACATACCTGGTATCCAAAGGCCTGGGAATGCGTTCGTTCGACGTCGAACAGACGGTCAACGGAGCCTCATCCCGCGTCAGCGGCAAGGTTGTTGGCGGCAGCATCCGTCTGAAGAACGAAGCCGGCGGCAAAACAACAAACAAACAGCTCAAGTTCAAGGGTGAGGTTTTTCCAGGTCCGGCTCTCAACATCTATCCACTGATGCGGGACGCATCGCCCGGCAAGTCCTACAAGCTTTTGGCCTTTGATCCGGAGGAGCTCAAGATCAAGGATGTAAAAATTTCCGTGTTGGGAGAGGAAAACACTCCTGCGGGGCTCCCGGCCATCAAACTCCGCAACAACCTGTATCCGTTCGTCAACAACGACATCTGGATCGACAGTCACGGTAATACGCTGATGGAGTCGGTACGGGAGGGTCTGGTGGTCACGAAGCGTGAAGATCCCAAGCTTTTGGGAGCGTTCATCGGAAACCTGGCCCTGGCCAAGAAAGACCTGATATACGACTTCAGCCTGGTGCGGGCTGAGCCGCCAATCAGGGATTCAAAGAAATTGACCGCGTTGGCTGTAAAGATCAGCGGCTGGAACGACGCTCTGCCGCTGTTGCAGGAAGGGGGTCAGTTGGCCGAGAAACCCGGCGCCGGAAGTGTCGTCATCAAGACCGGATCATTCGTTCAGACTGCGCAGGAATCAAAACCCGCCCAACCGGCCGAGGCCTATCTGAAGCCGGCCGACAAGATCGAGTCCGATGCGCCTGAAATCGTGGCCCAGGCCAAAACAGTTGCCGCCACGGCGAAAAAGCAGGAAGAACTGGCCAGGGCTCTGGCGTCATGGACCGCAGAGTGGCTGAAAGACAGTGTCGATGACGGCGGCAGTGCCGTTGAAAGCTTCAAATCGCGCTCGGGTAATTGTCAGACCCATGCCCGACTCTACACCGCCCTGGCACGCGCAGCCGGTATACCAACCCGCTTTGTTTCAGGGCTGGTCTACATGGAGGGCAAGGGTTTCCTTTATCATAGCTGGGCCGAGAGCTATATCGGTGACAGGTGGCTGTCCCTGGATCCGACCTACAATCAGTTTCCGTCAGACCCGACCCACCTGAAACTGCTGGAAGGACACCTGCCGGAGAATATGGCCCCGATCATCTCGATCATCGGAAGAATAAAGATTGACGTGTTGGAAACAAGGTACTGAATCGCACGATAGTTCGATAGAAGACTGAGAGCATACACAGATGCCATCACCCCCTCACCCGATACTGATTGTATCCTACACGAAAGACACTCTCGCCGCCTTGACTGCTACGCTGAACAACAGCAATGTGGCCGCAGCCCCCTGCAGCAGCTTCTGCGAAGCCGAAAATCTGGCTCTGGAGGGACTTTACAGCGGTCTCCTGGTCGATCTTCCATCGATGATCAAGTCAAAGGGCGAGGAAAAGATAGTTGCCTGCACATTAGCCAACTTTTTTCCGACCTTGCGGGTCAGGGCTCTCGGTTCCATGCTGGTGCCGATGTCCATGCCGGGAATCGCGAAACAGGACAAGGATCTGAACGACTTCCTGAAAGTGACCTGTCCTGCATTCAATACACGCAAGCTGCGCAGACACAAACGCCACAATGTTTCTGTTTCAACATTGCTGCATCACAACGACATTGAATTCCGTGGTTTTACGCTGGATCTGGCCTGGGGAGGCGCCTTTATCGCGGATATGTTTCCAGAGAGATTCCCGCTCGGGGAAGAAGTTGCTGTACAGTTTGTTGAATTTGGATTCGAAGTACGCTGCACAATTTGTTCAATAACACCATGGGGCCAGCGCAACGCGTCCGGCATCGGCGTCAGCTTCAATGATTTGGATGAAACGGCCGAGTCTGCCCTGACAGGCCTCCTTAAAACCCGCAAGGAATTTGACCGGGACCGATTGGTAGCCTGACAGGCCCTTTTGCTGCAGTGCGCAATCCAGGCAAATGCAGTTGTTAGAAGCGCGCCGCATAGCTGTCAACCAGTTCCCTCAGCCTTTTCTTCATTCCGCGCTTCCATGGTCCGACCGCAACCAGACGCAGATTTTCAGGTGAGAACAGGGTCCGGGCGGTTTCCTGCAACTGGCAGGCGCTGATTTGACGAGCCTCGGCCTGATCATCCTCGATACTCCGCACAACCCCCATCAATTCTCCCCAACCGTAGCGCCCGCCCATCTCGTAGGACGAATCCCGACTGTAGTCGAGATCAAATATGTAGGAATGTCGCACCCGCTCCAGCTCCACCGTCGGGACCGGAGTTCGGGCGATCTGCAGCAGCTCTTCCAGGGTCGTCTCCACCGCCTGAAGCAGTGTTTCGGGGGAGGTGGACAGGTCAAAGGCCAGACAGCCGGTTTCATCATAGGCGCCGATGGCCCCCTCGACCGAATAGATGATCCCCAGTTCCTCCCGCAGCCGCAGATACAGGCGCGAACTGCCGCCACCCGCCAGAATGCGCCGCAGGAACCGCAGCGCCATGAAGCGGCTGTCATCACGCGCCAAACCGAGAAAGGCAATCTGCAGGCTCATCTGACTGTCGGAATCCTGCACGCAACGGACCTGTGGCGTACGCAGCAGTTGCTGCAGTGTCACCAGGCGGGTCGCCGGCGGAGTATTTCTCGGCCAACCATCGAAACAATCATGTGCGGCGGCAAAGATATCGTGGCTCTGCACCGGCCCCGAGACGGTCAATACGGCCGCAGAGGGGACATAGAACTTATGCAGGTGTTGCTCCAGATCGTTTCGCTCTATGGCGGCAATGCTTTCCAGAGTACCGATGGTCGGCATGCCCAGCGGGTGGCGCGGCCAGAGCAGGCGACTGACAATCGTGTCCGGATTGATCTCCTGTCCCTGCTCATTCAGATCTTCCCTAGCCTCTTCGGCGATGATGCGCTTCTCGATCTCGATCCCCGCCAACAGCGGGCGCAGCATCATCGAAGCAAAAATTTCCATGCCCCGCCGGACATGATCGGGATGAATGCGGGAATAGTAACAGGTGGATTCGGTATCGGTGGCGGCATTGGGAGCGCCGCCAATCGCCTCAAAGGCCGCTTCCAGCGCCAGCGACGATCCAAAATCGGCGGTGCCGCGAAACAGGATATGTTCCAGAAAGTGCGAAAGCCCCTCACGGCCGGGCGGGTCGTTGCGGCCGCCAACCTTCAGATAAATCGCCAGTTCAACAGAGTGCAGATGCGGCATCTCGACACAGACCACCCGCAGTCCGTTCGGCAGGGTATGCATAAAAGGTCTGATCATGCCAGTACACTCCGGATCGCGGTAATGCGTTGCTGATATTCGTCTGGCGCAAGGATCAGCTCATTATGCGGTTCGGCCCAGATCGGGCGCGGCCAGAGCGGCTCCGAGGCGAAGCGCGGCACGATGTGCCAGTGGATATGCGGCACCATATTGCCCAGCAGTTCATAATTGATCTTGGCGGGAGAATAGGTACGGTACAGGGCCTGGGCGACCCGACTGACCTCTTCCATCAGCTCGGACCGCACCAGTCGATCCAGGTGAAACAGCTCGGTGGCATGTTTTTTTGTAAGCAGCAGCGTATAACCGGGGAAAAACTGGTCTCGGTTAAGGAGTGCATAAGAGTGGGTCATTTCGACGATGCGCAGATCGGCATCAGCATCCCAGCGCTGACACATTGGACAGTCATTCATATTATTCATACCTCAGTGCATCGATTGGATTTAGTCCGGCAGCCTTCCGGGCAGGATAGAAACCGAAGAATATGCCGATAGCGCCCGAGAAGAAGAACGCCACGGTGATGGACGAGATGGAGATCAGGGTGGGCCAGTCGAGGATATTTGAAACGATGGTGGCACCAATGGCGCCCAGGGCGATACCGATCAAGCCCCCTAACAGCGTCAGCAGGACCGCCTCGGTCATGAACTGCAGTAGAATGTCATTTTTCTTGGCGCCGATCGCCATGCGGATGCCGATCTCACGGGTACGCTCGGTGACCGACACCAGCATGATGTTCATGATGCCGATGCCCCCCACTATCAGCGAGATGGAGGCCACGGCACCCAGCAGCAGTGACATGGCCTTGGAGGATTGTTCCGCCACGGCCAGTATTTCGGACAGGTTGCGGGTCGAAAAATCCGGTTCCTTGCCGCCGGTGATGCGGTGGCGCTGGTTGAGCAGGCTGTTGATTTCCTCCTCGGCTTTATCCAGCAAAGCCTCGCTTTTGGCTTGCACCAGCAGGGCTCCGACGTTATTGGTGCGTTGGGAGCGGACCAGGTTGCGCTGGGCTGTGCGCAAAGGTACAAAAACCGTGTCATCCTGATCCTGTCCCTGGGGGGATTGTCCCTTGCGCTCCAGGACACCGATAACGGTAAAAGGTATCTTTTTGATGCGCACAATATTACCGATCGGGTCAGCTGATCCGAAAAGGTTGTCAGCCACGGTTTGACCTAAAAGACAGACTTTGCCGGCAGAATCCACGTCCTGTTGGGTTATGCTGCGACCGCTGGTAACACCCCATTCGCGGATCTCGAATAGTTCCGGCCCTCCCCCCATGATAACGGTCGACCAGTTCATATTGCCGTAGACAACCTGGCCGGAGGAACGCACGGTACCGGCCGCCAGGGCCACCGAGGGGCACTCGCTCATGATGGCCTTGACATCGTCGCTGGTCAGGGTCTGGGCTCCGCCGCCGGTGCGCAGGCCGCCGCTGGTGGTGGAACCGGGGATTACCAGGATGATGTTGCTGCCGATGCTGGCGATCTGCTGGGAGATGACATAGCTGGCCCCCGAGCCGACCGCCATCATGGCGATTACGGCGGCGATGCCGATGATAATGCCCAGCATGGTCAGAAACGAGCGCATCTTGTTGGTGCGCAGGGCCCGCAGGGCTATTTTTAATGTCTGGAGAAAATCCATCGGCTCAGACCGTCCGACTGGTCGGACGTGTCAGACCGGTCTGACTATCCGAAATAATCAATCCGTCTTTGAAGGTGATCTGCCGTCCGGCATAGGCCGCCACATCCTGTTCGTGGGTGACCATGATGATCGTGATGCCCTGCCGGTTGAGGGAGGTGAAGAGGGCCATGATCTCTGTGGTGGTGCTGCTGTCCAGGTTGCCGGTCGGCTCGTCGGCCAGGATCACGGCCGGGCTGTTGACCAGGGCCCGGGCGATGGCGACCCGCTGCTGCTGGCCGCCGGAGAGCTGGCTGGGGTGGTTGTTCTCCTTGCCGGCCAGTCCGACCTGCTGCATGGCCGCCAACGCCTTCACGCGGCGTTCTTTTGAGTGCAGCCCGGCATAGACCAGCGGCAGTTCAACGTTTTCCACGGCGGGGGTGCGGGCCAGCAGGTTGAAGCCCTGAAATACAAAGCCGAGCTTTTTGTTGCGGATGTCGGCCAGGCGGTTGCCGTCCATTCCGCCCACATCCAGTCCGTCCAGCAGGTATTGGCCGGAGCTGGGACGGTCCAGACAGCCCAGGATGTTCATGCAGGTGGATTTGCCGCTGCCGGAGGCGCCCATGATGGCAACAAATTCGCCGGCGGCCACGCTGTAGGAGACACCTTTGAGCGCTTCGAACTGCTGGTCGCCCATGCTGAAGACGCGGCGGATATCGGTTAGTGTGATTACGTCACTCATCTAGAACGGTCGTCCCATGGGTGAACCAGCGGCCTTCTTCTTGCCGCTGCCGCTGTCGCCGCCGCTCTGTTCGATGATGACTTCGTCCCCTTCCTTGAGGGTACTCTCAACCAGTTCGATGCTGTTGTTGTTGGCTATGCCGGTCTTGACCGGTACGGCCAGCGGTTGGTTGTCCTTTAGGGTATAGACCTGCTGGCCGTGGCCCCCTTTTCGTCCACCCGCTTTGCCGCCGGGACTCGTCGGGCGCTGCGTGTTTGCGCCGTTTCGCTCTCCTTTTCCCCTGGCTTTTGCCTCGTCGCCCTTTGTCTTGGGCTTGAAACGCAGGGCGGCCGGCGGAAGCTTGAGCACATAGTCTTTCCTGGCCACTTCAATCGAAACATTGGCGGTCATGCCCGGCTTCAGCTTCAGGTCGCTGTTATCGACATTGACCACGACCACATAGGTGACCACGTTCTGGGTGATGATCGGGGCGCTGCGGATCTGGACGACCTGGCCGCGGAAGGTCTGCTCCGGATAGGAATCGACGTTAAAGGTAGCCTTCTGGTCCAGCACAATGCGGCTTATGTCGGCCTCATCCACGCTGACTTCGATCTGCATCTTGGTCAGGTCTTTGGCGATGGTAAAGAGCGTCGGAGTCGAAAACGAGGCCGCCA
The DNA here is from genome assembly GCA_014380135.1 of Deltaproteobacteria bacterium. Taxonomy (GTDB): domain Bacteria; phylum Desulfobacterota; class Desulfuromonadia; order Geobacterales; family Pseudopelobacteraceae; genus JACRCG01. The sequence goes on along the minus strand of JACMKN010000236.1, from coordinate 3,911 downwards.
CGGTCTGGCCGACGTCTACTGCCCGGGAGATGACGACGCCGTCCACCGGCGAGCGAATGACGGAATAGCGCAGGTTGGTCCTGGCCTGCATCAGCGAGCCGCGGGTCTGGGCAAGGCCGCCTTGGGCGGCTTTTACAGAAGCACCGGCCGATTGCAGGGCGGTTTCGGCCACGTCGTAGTCCCCCTGGGAGATGATGCCTTCGGCCAGAAGTTTTTTGTTGCGGAGCAGGGTCCGTTCGGCATCCGCCAAAATCACCCTGGCCTTTTGCAGGTTGGCCTCCGCGTTCAGAAAGTTGCCCTGGGACTGCTCCACCGAGGCGTTGAACAGGGAGGGGTCGATCTCGGCGATGGCCTGCCCTTTTTTGACGCGGGAGTTGAAGTCGGCGTAGAGTTTCTGGATCGTGCCGGAGACCTGGGTGCCGACCTGGACGGTCGTCACGGCCGAGAGGTTGCCGGTGGCGGCCACGGTGGAAACAATCGCGCCGCGCTCTATCCTGGCGGTCTTGTAACTGACTTCGGGAGTGCGTTTGTAGAAGAAAAATCCGGCAATGGCAGAGATTGCAAGGATGACAGCCAGAATGATCAGATATTTTTTCATTTTGTTCTCTTGGTATTACGTTAATGGCTAACTACAGCGGCGGGCATAATAGCAGATTAATTATCTGACGACAAAAAAAAAGCCCCGCATCCTGAGACCGGGGCTTTTCATTCTGTACGCCCGCAACCGGTTAAGCTGCGGGCTAACTATGGCAACCCTCTTTGCAGTGGGATACCGGACGAATCTTGAATCTTTCAGTCCACATGGGCAGGGTCTCCTTTCGATTGATGATTTGATTCCTAACAAGATGATTTTTATCTTAATACTATTTTGAAACTTGTCAAGCTTGAAAAAAACGGCGGTAGAATTTAGATTGCAATATTTCATGCAGCTGGCAGAATATGCCGCATGATGCCAATCTCTTCATATCAGGAAATCTCCTGTCAGCAGGTGCTGGTGGATGATGCTTCGGTATTCTCGGTACAATGGAGCGTTTTCCCCGCCAGCATTTCTGGCAGCCTTTCAGCTGAAAACCTGATGACGCGCTATCTGGACTACATACGCAGTTGCACCCTCTCCGTCATCCGCCCGCTGCGGCAGGAGAGCGGCATCGAATTCCGTCTGCCGGGCAGCCGCTTGAGCCTGATAAGCTTTCTGCCCCCCTCGGCTGAAGGTGAGTCCGTCGTGCTTCGTATCTGCGGAGGCTTTTTGGTTCAGCCTCGCCAGTGCCGGCGCGGCGAACTGCGCTTCACTGTCGCACCGCAACAGGCAGGGGTCCGCGTTTCACTCCAGCTAAGCGAATTCTGCCCACTGATTTTGGGTAGCCCATCACCTTCACGCCTCCGTTTCTGGCTATACCGGCTGACGCAGGCCACCATCCACCGCCTGGTAACCGTGCGTTTTCTTACCCTGCTTTATCGGGAACTGGCCGGATCATACGCCCGTGTGCGGGTGATCAGCGTGCATGTACGCGAAGGCCAGCCGGTCTGAGGCTTTAATTGCCCCGTAAAATATGCTATCGTTATAAATCAGAAATCATCGTCCAGCCCCAATCAACGAAACAAGCGCCAACTTACTAAAAGGATCAACCAAACATGCCGCACACAATTATCGAGATTCCGGAGAAACTCCCGCTTTACGCCCAGCAGGAGATGGTTGTATTTCCCTACATGCTCTTTCCGGTGTTTATCAGTGAAAAGGATATGGCGACTTTCCGGGCAGCCGAAAACTACGAACAGCATCTGGTATTTGTTCTGGAACGACCGGAAAACGGCAAGGGGGGACTCCCGACCGGCCGGTGCGAGATTGGCACTCTCTGCAAGGTCAACCAGATCAAAAGACAGGAAGACGGCCGCTACAAGGTGTCTCTGGAGGGGGTTACCCGCCTGCTGATTCTGGATACCGAAAGGGTCGGCTCGATTACGCTGGCTCACTGCGAGATCGTGCGCGAATTCGTCGAGAAGAATCTGGTCTCCGAGGCGCTGGTGCAAAGCCTGAACGCCCTGCTGAAGATTGCATTATCCCATGGCAAGCCGCTGCCCGACGATGTCATGAAAATGATTGATTACATCGACAACCCGGCGCGACTGTCGGATCTGGTGGCGCTGTATGTAAATCTGCCGGTGACCGACCTGCAGGAGCTGCTGGAAACAATCGATCCGCTGGAACGCCTGAAAAAGGTCTACGTATATCTGACCAACGAGGTACAACGGATACAGATCAAAAATGAAGTGGCCGGCGAAGTTACCAAGCGGGTCGGCAAAAACCAGAAGGACTATATCCTGCGCGAGCAGATGAAACATATTCAGGAAGAACTGGGGGACGAGGATCCGCGCACGGCCGACATGAACGAACTGCGCAAGCAGATTGATGAAGCCGGACTGCCGGAGGACGTGAAAAAGGTCGCCGACAAGGAATTGAAACGCTTGGAACGGATCAACCAGGCCTCGCCGGAATACAACGTATCACGCACCTATCTGGACTATCTGGCCGGAATGCCCTGGAACATCAGCACTCCCGACAGCCTGGACATCAACCGGGCCGAAGAGATTCTCCACGAAGACCACTACAACCTGAAAAAGGTCAAGGAACGCATCCTGGAGTTTCTGGCGGTGCGCTCGCTCAAGGAAAACATGAAAGGGCCGGTACTCTGCTTTGTCGGCCCGCCCGGCGTCGGCAAGACATCCCTGGGCAAGTCCATCGCCCGCTCACTGGGGCGCAAGTTCGTCCGCATCTCGCTGGGCGGCGTGCGGGACGAGGCCGAAATCCGCGGCCACCGCCGCACCTACATCGGTGCACTGCCGGGTCGCATCATCAAGGAGCTTTTCCGTTGCGGCGCCAATAACCCGATCTTCATGCTGGACGAGATCGACAAACTAGGTAACGACTTCCGCGGTGACCCGGCCTCGGCCCTGCTGGAGGTGCTGGATCCGGAACAGAACTTCTCTTTCAACGACCATTACCTGGACGTCCCCTTCGACCTGTCCAAGGTGATGTTCATCACCACCGCCAACCAGCTGGACCCGATCCCCGGCCCGCTCAAAGACCGCATGGAGGTCATCCGTCTGGCCGGCTACAGCAGCGAGGAGAAACTGCACATCGCCCGAAATTTCATCATCCGGCGCGAGATAGAGGAGAACGGGCTCAAGGATCGTGAACTTGCCTTCAGTGACGATGCGCTGCAGAAGGTCATCGGTGACTACACACGCGAGGCGGGCGTTCGCAACCTGCAGCGCACGGTCGGTTCGATCTGCCGCAAGGTGGCCAAGGAGATCACCCAGAACAAGGAACCTCGCACGCAGATCACCCCTGAGGCCGTCGCCGAACTGCTGGGACCGAAGAAGTTCTACAACGAGGTGGCGGCCGAGAATGACCGGATCGGCGTTGTGACCGGCATGGCCTGGACCGAGAGCGGCGGAGACATCCTCTTCGTGGAGGCCACCTCCATGCCTGGCAAGGCCGAGCTGATCCTGACCGGCTCACTGGGTGATGTAATGAAGGAATCGGCCCGGGCGGCGCTCTCCTATATTCAAGCTCACGCCGGGGAATTCGGCATCAAACCGGAGGACTTCGAAAACCGTACCATCCACATCCATGTCCCATCCGGCGCCATCCCCAAGGACGGCCCTTCGGCCGGAATCACGATGGTCACGGCGCTGGTCTCGCTGCTGACCGGGAAACCGGCCCGCCGCAACGTGGCCATGACCGGCGAGATCACACTGACCGGCCGGGTGCTGGCCATCGGCGGCCTGAAAGAGAAGGTGCTGGCGGCTCACCGCGCCGGTGTGCGCACGATCGTGGTTCCGGATCGCAACCGCGACGACCTGGAAGACATTCCGGACAAGGTTCGCAGCGAACTGCAGTTCATCTTCGT
>JACMKN010000235.1 GCA_014380135.1 Deltaproteobacteria bacterium | reverse complement strand
CTGCCAAGAGAACAATCTGCTGCTGATTGCCGACAACACCTTCCTGACCCCCTACCTGCTGCGCCCGCTGGAGCAGGGTGCCGATATCGCAGTCTACAGCGCCACCAAGTATCTGGCCGGGCACAACGACACCGTGGCCGGTCTGGTGACGGTCAAGGACCCGGCCTTGGCCGAGCAGGTCTACTTTCACCAGAACTCGGTCGGCGCGACGCTGGGACCGCAGGATTCCTGGCTGACGATCCGCGGCATGAAGACCCTCTCGGTCCGGTTGGACCGTCAGCAGGAAAACGCCCAAAAGATTGCGGAGTGGCTGGCGGACCATCCGCGCATAGCCAGGGTGTACTATCCGGGGCTTGCAGAGCATCCCGATCACGAACTGATGAAGCGCAATGCCCGCGGTTTTGGCGCGATGATCGCCTTTGAGGTTGACAATCACGCCCTGGTCGAGCAGGTACTGCTGAAAACGGAGCTGATCTCTTTCGCCGAAAGTCTGGGGGGGGTGGAGAGCCTGATCACCTTCCCGGAGGTGCAGACCCACGCCGACATTCCGCCAGAACTGCGCGCCCGCCTCGGCATCAACAACGTGCTGCTGCGCCTGTCGGTCGGGATCGAGGATGCAGACGACCTGATTGCCGATCTGAAACAAGCACTGGAAGGATAAGGGAAACTCAAATGAAACTCGCGACAAAATTGATCCATGGCGGCCCGACCGTCGACCAGCAGACCGGTGCGCTGGGCGTGCCGATCTACCAGATATCCACCTACCGCCAGACTTCGGTCGATCATTTCAGCAAGTATGACTACGCCCGCGGCGACAACCCGACCCGCGAGGCGCTGGAAGATACGATCGCCGTGCTGGAAGGCGGCAGCCGCTGCCTGGCCTTCGCCTCCGGCATGGCGGCCATCTCCACGACGCTGATGATCTTCTCCCCCGGTGACCATCTGGTGGTCTGCGACGACGTCTACGGCGGGGCCTACCGGGTGCTCTCGACCATCTTCAGCCGCATGGGGATCAGCTCCACCTTTGTTGATGCCACAAACCTGGCCGCCATCGAAGCCGCCATCCGGCCCGAAACCAAGGGCATTTATCTGGAATCACCCTCCAACCCGCTGCTGAAGGTCACCGACCTGCGCGGAGCAGCCGAAATCGCCCGCCGCCATGGCATCATCACACTGGTGGACAACACCTTCATGACCCCCTATCTGCAGCGCCCGCTGGAGCTGGGCTGCGACATCGTGCTGCACAGCGGCACCAAGTTTATCAACGGCCACAGCGACGTCATCTGCGGTTTCGCCGTGGTCCGGGACAAGGAACTGGGGCAGCGCATCCGCTACATCCAAAACGCCTTCGGAACCGGGCTGGGGCCGCAGGACTCGTTTTTGACACTGCGGGGCGTCAAAACCCTCAAGGTCCGCATGGATCAAAGCCAAAAGAACACACTCAGGATTGTGGAATGGTTGAAAGAGCATGAACGTGTCACCGCCGTGCACTATCCCGGCCTGCCGGAGCATCCCGGCTACGCAATCCATGCCGCCCAGGCCGATGGACCGGGAGCGGTCTTTTCCTTTGAACTGGACTCCTATGAAACCACCAAGCGGCTGCTGGAAGGTTCGCATCTGGCGGCCTTCGCCGTCAGCCTGGGGGGGGTCGAGAGCATCATCTCCTATCCGGCCAGGATGTCCCACGCCTCGCTGCCGAAAGAAGAGCGGGATCGCAAGGGGATCAAGGACACGCTGGTGCGGCTCTCGGTCGGCCTGGAAGACCCGGACGACCTGATTGCCGATCTGCAGCAGGCCATGGGCTGATTGCCGGATGAAGATCCGCATCAACGAAAAAGACGCTGAGATCACGTCAGGGACCACCCTCGGGCAGCTGGCGACAGAGTACCGACCGGGCGCCGACGTACTGATCCTGAACGGCTTTCCGTCTCCGGCCGATACACAGTTGAAAGAGAGGGACGAGGTTTTCCTGATCCGGCGCGGCCAGCAGCCCGGCCGGGATGAGCTGGAGGGGCTGATGGCGGCCCGCCACACCCCCGGCGTTCATGCCAAACTGAAGCGGGCCTGCGTCGGAATTGCCGGAGCCGGAGGGCTCGGTTCGGCGGTGGCGGTGGCGCTGGCCAGGATCGGGGTCGGCCGCCTGATCATCGCAGACTTTGACGTAGTGGAACCCTCCAACCTCAATCGCCAGCAGTACTTCATCGACCAGATCGGCCAGCTCAAGGTGGCAGCGCTGACCGACAACTTGCGCAGGATCAATCCCTATGTCAGCGTCGAACCCCACCCGTTATTGTTGACACCCGAAAACATTCCGGGGCTCTTCGCCCCCTGCCCGGTCGTCGTGGAAGCCTTTGACCGGGCCGACATGAAAGCCATGCTGGTGGACACCGTGCTGACTGCGCTGCCGCGGACAACGGTTGTGGCCGCTTCCGGAGTGGCGGGCTACGGCCCTAACAACACGATTTCTACCCGCAAGGTGGCACAGCGCCTGTATCTGGTGGGCGACAACGTCTCGGAGGCCAGGCCGGGCAGCGGCCTGATGGCGCCCAGGGTCGGCATCGCCGCGCATCACCAGGCCAACCAGGCCGTACGGATTATTCTGGGGGAAGAGCAATGAGCAGAATTGCGGTCGCCATGAGCGGCGGGGTTGATTCTTCCGTCACCGCCGCCCTTTTGAAACAGCAGGGACACGAGGTCATCGGCATCACGATGCGCCTGTTTGCTCCGCACTCAAGCGGTGTCGGTTCGGCCGTACATGATGCCGCCGTCGTGGCCCGGCATCTGGGCATCCCCCATCATGTGGCCGACTTTGAGCCAGATTTCAGCAGGCTGATCATCGGCGATTTCATCGAGGAATACCGCTGCGGCCACACACCCAACCCCTGCGTACGCTGCAACCGCTACATAAAGTTCGGCCTGCTGCTGGACAAGGCGCGAGAACTGGGCGCCGACCTGATGGCCACCGGTCACTACGTCCGGAACACGGTCGACCCGGACGGCACCTGCCACCTGCGCACGGCCCGCCACATCCGCAAGGACCAGTCCTATTTCCTGTACACACTCACCCAGCAGCAGCTGCGGCAGATCCTGTTTCCGCTGGGCGAAGTCGAAAGCAAGGACGAGGTGCGCCGGATGGCGCGCGAATTCGGCCTGCCGGTAGCAGAAAAGAGTGACAGCCAGGAGATCTGTTTCATCCCCAACGATGATTACGTCGCCTTCCTGGAAGGGAGCGGAGCGCTGGCCGGAGTAGCGGGCGATATCATCCATATCAGCGGGCAAGTCGTCGGACGGCACCAGGGCACCCACCGTTATACCATCGGCCAGCGCAAGGGCCTGGGCATAGCCTGGAGCGAGCCTTTATATGTGACGGCCATCGACACGGAGCGCAATCTGGTTGTGGTGGGGGAACAGCCCAATGTTTTTGCCGCGGGCTTGAGGGCGGAGGATGTCAGCTGGATCATTGCGCCGGAAGCCGAAGAGTTTACAGGCCACTGCAAGATCCGCTACCGCCACCAACCGGTAGGTTGCCGGGTGTTCCTGACCGCCGGCGGCGGCTGTGAAGTACGTTTCGATGAACCGCAGAAGGCGGTTACGCCCGGCCAGGCGCTGGTTTTTTACCGTGGAGATGAGGTGTTGGGGGGGGGCAGGATTGCCGGTTCACTTTTCTGAGATTCTTTCCCAGGTCGGATTCTCCCTGGGATTACGAATTTTGAATTCCAGATACCGGGCAGCCTTCTTCAGCTTTTCGCTTACTTCCGGCATCCCGGCCAGCGCACTCAATGACAGCAACACCCGTTTCCGTGCGTTTTCAGATGCAAGCCCCTCGCCTTCGACCATGCCCCGCAGATAACCCAGTACCGCTTTCAGCTTTTCCTCGCCCTGCATACGCGCCGGGTCGGCGATGAACAGCAGATACAGCGCCTTTTCCCGCAGCGGTCCGTCCAGCTGTTTCTCGGCCAGCAGTGACTCGATGACAGCTGCAATACTGCCCTGTTCGGCATAGTTGAGATGCTTGTTTTCGAGATATGATGCAAGGTATCCCAGAGCCGCCAGCCTGCTCTGCGGATCGCCCATTTTGAAAAGCAGCAGCCGGGAAGCCTGCAGCTTGAACGGCTCCTGTTCTTCGGGATGCAGAAAGCAGCGCAGCATCAGCGACATTTTCTGCAGCGCGTCGTCGCTCAAACCGCCATCCTCTACCTTGGAGCGGATCTGCTCCAACAGTTCACGCTTGTTGGCATACTCTCCGAAACGGATCCGGATGATCAACCTGCGTACTTCTTCGTCCCCGGACAGATCCCACAATTCATCAACCGCACGAAGAATCCGGCCGCAGATCGAACGGGCCTTATCCTCCATGATCGCTTCATCCTGGTTCCAGTAGTCGGGATAGGTATCCAGAACCGTGTCAGCTTCTTCGGGATTTTTGGCTTTTTCGAGAATCATCCTGAAGTAGTCCAGTATTTTGATCTGGTAGCCGCTCCCACCGTCATTTAGCGGGCGCAGCAGATCCATCAGAAAGGTGCTGTTCAGACCCGAGGCGCCGCTGCAGAGATAACGGTAGACCGCCTCCGCTTTTTCCACCTGCTTTTCAATATATTTCCGTTTCAGGGTCGCGCCCAGTTCGGTGGAAGTGACCTTCTTGAAAAACACGCTCAACAGGTTGGAGGCATGATGCTTGATGTTGTTGTCGGCATCGTCGGAAACCACAATTTCCAGACAGGCGTCAAATATCCTGACCTGTTCCTGTTCATCGCGGGAACTATCGATATAATCTTCCAGTATCGTGATAATCTCCATCATCAGCGAGCGGTTGCGACTGTTGAGCAGAGTCATGAAGGTGTCGCGCAGACTGGTGGAGTCGACGATTCCGAACAGGAATCTGACAGCCGCGTTGCGTCCGGCCGACCCCTTGCCGTCGGCAGTCTTGAGCAGTTTCAGGATGCTTTCGGCCGGATCGGTGACCCAGCCCGGGACGAGATCTTCCATGAAATGTTCCGCTTTTCTGCGGACCCGGGCGTCCAGGTCATAGATGAAATAGCGGGCGACCTCGACCCTGAAGTCGCGGGTTGCGGAGGAGTCGGCAATAATCTCGAAAGCGCCGGCCTTATCCTTTGAAGACAAGCGGGCGATTTCCTTCTTGGCCTTGGATGCGTCATTGATTTTTATATGGAAATTGACTATGTCTTTGACGGTTACTTCCTCTTCAAAATCCATGACAGTCGCCTTTCAAAAATATTTGTGCGAGTATAGCCGCAGCCTTCATCATTCGCAACTTGGTTATTATAAATAGTTCTTTTAAGTTCTTATGTTGATCTGCTGATTGATCCTCAAGCTTTTTCCCACAATTTTTCCGACAAACTGAATTTTCCTCCATCAACCCATAAAATAGTTTTTCTCCTTATCCCTCATAAACACGCTTTCAAATTTATTTCAAAAACTGTCGGCCACCCGACAGACCGATGACCTCTTTTTCCCTATAGTCGGTACAACGCATAACAGCCGACCGCCTGAAATCCGGGACGGCACATTTCTGCGTAGCCACCCGATGAAAGGGAACCCCATGGAAGCTCTGCCTGAGAACGATCCCATCCCCCCCGTGCGACTGTACCGCATCAATGCCGGATCCTGCAATGGTTGCGATGTGGAACTGGCTACCACTGCTTCCGTTGCCCGCTTCGATGTGGAGCGATGGGGGTGCCGCTACAGCGAGTCCCCCGCCGATGCTGATATCGTACTTATCACCGGGCCACTGACGGTGCGCGTCAGGGACAAGGTGCTTCGTCTCTACGGCGAGGTGTCCGAGCCGAAGGTAACGGTTGCTGTGGGGGTCTGCCCCATTTCCGGCGGTGTTTTTCGTGACAGTTATGCTGTGGTGGGCCCGATTGACCGCTACCTCCCCGTCGATATCAACGTTCCCGGATGTCCGCCGCACCCTCGGGCCCTCGGCGCGGGAATCGCCAAGGCGGCTACCCTCTGGCGGGAGCGCTGTGGATACACACAGCCATCGCCCGAACTTGCCTCTCCGGGTAACTATGACGGGGATGCTGTTGCCCCGACCGGGCTGCGGGGGAAGATGCGGTTCAACGCCGCAGCCTGTGTTGGCTGCCGCATGTGTGAGCACGTCTGCGCCGGCGGAGCAATCCGCTTCGACGAGACAGACACGGGGCTGCACTTTACCCTGTGGCATAACAGTTGCGCCTTCTGCGGGCTTTGCAGTCATTACTGCCCCACCAAGGCGCTGTCCGTAACGGATGAGTGGCAGATGTCCCACCTACAGGAAGACAAGTATCGTCTGGTCGAACAGGGGGTCGTATCGTTCGTTCCCTGTACCGACTGCGGCTCTATTCTGCTTCCGGTGGCCCCGGAACTGCTGCGGGTCGCCTACCGGGAGACAAGCCGGGAGATTGAGCGGTTGAAAACGCTCTGTCCGGAATGCCGGCAAAAACAGAGCATCGGAGGAATAAGAAGATGATGGAGTTCAAAAAAAAGGTTTCGGAAATGATCTCGCTCTGGATCGGTGAAGAGGTCGCCGTTGAGTGGCGGATCGACATCAAAGGTGTCATGACCGGCTGGTGCCGTCTGCAGGAGGGGACTCTCATTCTGCCGGCAGCCGAAGCGGTGGCCTGCCTGGAGGGACGTCTCAGCATGATAACCGCCTATCTCTCCGAGCAAGCGAAACTGAAGGGGGTGCGTGAGATATCCTTCCACTTCGACCTGAATGGCACAACCCTGACGCTTAGCATCGAGCTCCCGCTGGAGGGAGCACGAATCCCGTCACTTACCCACATCTTCCGCAACGCCGACTGGAACGAGCGGGAATTCATGGAGCTGTACGACATCCAGGTGGTCGGCCATCCAGACCCCCGGCGGCTCTTCCTCGATAAATCCATCGACCCTGCGGCGTTCGAGCGGCTAATACCTTATTCCACTTTCAGTAACGGCGCCAACAGCAAGGCACTGTGGGAGAAGGTAATGGCCCAGAACAACCACACCGGAAAGGAGATACCATGAGCACGTCCGTAATCAAGCTTGGTCCCCACCAGCTCGCCCTGGAGGAGCCGATGTATTTCAGGGTGGAAGTTGATGGCGAGATCGTGGTGGGTCTCGACGTCCTGGCAGGCTACGTCCATCGAGGTATGGAACATCTGGTGATGAAGCGGAACTTCTACCAGAACATCACACTGCTTGAACGCCTTTGTTCGCTCTGCTCCAACAGCCATCCGAGTACCTTTTGTACAGCAGTGGAGGAGGTGGCAGGCATCCGGATTCCGGCCCGGGCAGAATACCTGCGAGCCATTGCGGACGAGATCAAGCGTATTTCCTCGCACCTGTTCAACTGCGCCATCATTGCCCACATCATCGGCCAGACAGCTCTCTTCAAAACAGTGATGGAGATCCGCGAGATCATGCAGGACACCAAAGAGTCGATCTACGGCAACCGGATGGATCTGGCCGCCAACTGCATCGGCGGGGTGCGCTACGACCTGACGCCGGAGTCGGCAGCGTATCTCGGGAAACAGATGGAGCGGATGAAGGGCCCACTCGACGAACTGTATCGAACCTACGCCACGGACCAGGCCATCAGGACACGAACCGAAGGATTGGGAATTTTGTCGAAACCGGATGCAGTCAATTACGCCGTGGTAGGCCCTGTGGCACGGGCCTCCGGCATTGTTTACGACGTACGGAAAAAGAACCCTTACGGAGCCTATGATCGGCTGCGATTCGAGGTTGCGACGGAACAAGGGGGCGACGTCCGTGCCCGGGCCATGGTGCGACTGCGGGAGGCACGGGAAGCGGTCTCCCTGATCGAACAGTGCCTGGCAGACATGCCGCCGGGAGCGATTTACGCAGACACCCTGCCGGAGATCCCGGCCGGGGAGACGATCGCCAAGTCTGAAGCGCCTCGCGGAGAGTTGATTTATTACCTTAAGACCGACGGGACGGATATGCCGGTCCGCCTCAAGTGGCGGGTACCCAGCTATATGAACTGGGATGCCCTGCAGGTGATGCTGAAGGGTCACAGTGTTGCCGATATCCCCCTGATTGTAAACAGCATCGACCCATGCATCTCCTGTACAGACCGATGAGGGACCTGCCATGCACGAGATAGCCATAGTCAGCAGCCTGTTCGAGATAATAAATCGCAAGGTGGAAGAACATCGGATTGAGACCATTTCACGGATCTGTCTGAAGGTAGGAGAGTTGACGGCTATGGAGCCGATGACGCTCACGGCCTGCTTCGAGGTGCTGGCGGAGGGAACCGCCGCCCAGTGGGCTGAACTGGTGATCGAGACTGTGCCGGTAATGGGGCTCTGCGGGGCCTGCGGGACCAGCTTCAGGGTTGTCAGGTACGATTTTGTTTGTCCCTGCTGCCGCGGCGACAGCGTATCGGTGGTGAGCGGACAAGAGCTGTACATCGAAAGTATGGAGGCAACATGCAAAGGAGAACAGAATGAAAAAACAGCAGCGTGAGAATGCGATCATATTTTCTGATCCGGATAAATGTCTCGGGTGTCACAGTTGCGAGATGTCCTGTGCCATCGCCCATGGAGAGTGCGACCTGTACACGGCGGCGGTGCGGGGGCTTACACTCAGGCCCCGCAACCGGGTTGTGACGGCAGGCGGGGTGACGATGCCGATCCAGTGTCGGCAGTGCGAGGACGCACCCTGTGCCTTTGCCTGTCCCACCGGAGCTATCGTGCAGGAAGACGGCATGGTCACCATCCGGGAAAAGAACTGCGTCGGCTGCAAGGTTTGCGTGATGGTCTGTCCCTTCGGCGCCATCAGCGTCAAAGCCGAGGGAGATGCGGCGCCCGAGTGGCGGACCAACCGGGGGGTGGCCCGCAAATGCGACCTCTGCGTACACACTGTAAGGGCTCTGCCGGCCTGCATCGAGGCTTGCCCCACCAAAGCAATCAGCCTTATCGACATGGACGCATTCCGCCAGACACAGCTCGAAGCAAGGGTGGCGGAACTAGCCCAATCACATAGACATCTCACACAAAGGAAGATAAAACCATGACCATGAACCACTCCATTGATCCGTCCGTGGCAACGCTGCTGCCCGTGGCAAAGAAGGAAGGAATTGTCACCGTCTGGGATCGTTACAAGGCCATGCAGCCCCAGTGCGGTTTCGGTCAGCTCGGGGTCTGTTGCCGCATCTGCTGGAAAGGTCCCTGTCGCATCGACCCGTTCGGTGACGGACCGCAACGGGGAATCTGCGGCGCCGATGCCGACACCATCGTGGCCCGTAACGTCATCCGTATGATTGCCAGCGGGTCGGCGGCCCATTCCGAGCATGGCCGGCATGTGGCCCTGGCCCTCCTCGGGGTGGCTGAGGGAAGGCTCCCGGACTACATGATCCGGGACGAGGCTAAGCTCCGCTCAATCGCCGCGAAGCTCGGCCTGGATACCGCCGGGAAAGAGATTCACGCAGTGGCCGAGGCTGTTGCCCTGGCCACGCTATGGGATTTTCAAAATCAGGACCACGACAAACCGTGCAGTTGGATCGGCTCAGCCCTCACCGGCAAACGACTCGAAAAGCTTGCCGCCCTGCACCTCCTCCCACACAACATCGATGCGGTAGTCACCCAGATCATGGCCCGTACCAATGTGGGTTGCGATGCCGATCCCGTCAACCTGATACTCGGTGGAATCAAGGGGGCCCTGGCCGACTTCAACGGCATGTGCCTGGCGACGGAAATCTCCGATGTCCTGTTCGGCACTCCCAAGCCGGCAGTCACCGCCGCAAACCTTGGAGTCTTGAAGGAAGATGCCGTCAATATCGCGCTGCATGGGCACAATCCCCTGCTGAGCGAAGTTGTCTGCGACATTGCCCTGCTGATGGACGACGAGGCTCGCCGGGCCGGAGCAAAGGGGGGAATCAATATCATCGGCATCTGCTGCACCGGCAACGAGGTGATGGTACGCCACGGCGTCCCCCTGGCCACCAACTACCTTTCCCAGGAACTGGCTCTCGTCACCGGGGCGGTGGACGCCATGGTGGTGGACGTGCAGTGCATCATGCCGTCCATCAGCGAGATCAGCGCCTGCTTCCACACCGAGATCATCACCACCATGGATGACAGTAAAATTCCCGGTGCGACCCACGTGAGCTTCCGTGAGGCGACCGCAGCTGAGAACGCTCGGCAGATCGTCACCCTGGCCATCGAGGCATTCAGGCGGCGCAATCCGCAGCGGGTCATCATTCCGGACTTCAAACAGACCGCCGTGGTAGGCTTCAGCGCCGAGGCCATCATGGGGGCGCTGGGCGCCCTGAATGCCGAAGATCCGCTAAAACCACTGGTCGATAACATCGCCAACGGCAACATCAGGGGGATAGCCCTCTTTGCGGGATGCAACAGCACCCAGATCACCCAGGACAGCAGCTTCGTGACCATCGCCAAGAAGCTCGCCCGCAACAATGTCCTGCTTCTGGCCACAGGCTGCGGCGCTGGCTCCTTTGCCAAGCACGGGATGATGACCCAGGAGGCGACTTTGGAGTTCGCCGGGGAATCACTCAAGTCCGTGCTGACGGCGATAGGAACAGCAGCGGGGCTCTGCGGTCCTTTGCCGCTGGTCCTGCACATGGGATCCTGCGTCGACAACAGTCGGGCAGTGGCGGTGGCGGTGGCGTTGGCCAACAGGCTGGGTGTTGACCTGGACAGCCTCCCACTGGTGGCCTCGGCTCCCGAAGCCATGTCCGAGAAGGCGGTTGCCATCGGTACCTGGAGCGTGGCCCTTGGAATTCCTACCCACCTTGGAATCATGCCCCAGATAACCGGGTCGCCGCTGGTGACCGAACTGCTGACTGAAACGGCCAAGGAGCTGCTGGGCGGCTACTTTATCGTCGAACTCGACCCGG
>JACMKN010000234.1 GCA_014380135.1 Deltaproteobacteria bacterium | reverse complement strand
GCCGACGCTGAAGATGACTTCCGCTTCGGTCAGATCGACGGTCTGCGGGTCGGGAGGTATCCGGCCGATGACCGCTGCCGCCGCTCCCGAGAGCGGGGCCGCAGGACGCCAGGTGCTTAGCGAGGGGTTGCCGGGGCGGACGGTCGGCATCAGCACCTGGCTCAGGGAACGGGGCGGTACCGTGGCCACCAGGGGACGGGAGCCGTCCCAGATCCTTGTCTCAGCGATCCGGACGCCCAGTGCCTTGCGGGACAGACGCACGCCCTCCGGACTCTGCCGGGCGCTGACCAGTTCGGTGATGATGGCGGCATCCAGTTCCTGCGCGATAGCCGGCGCCAGGCTTGCTCCCAGGTCATTGTGGGGCAGAATCATGACCTGGATCGCTTCATCTTTAGCAACTCCGGCCAGGGCTTTGCCCAGTAGGGCCGGTCTGTCCAGCAGGGCTTCGCAATCAAGCATGGCGGTGATGGTCGGGGTGCCGTAGCTGCCGAACAGGCTCAGTTGGGCGCTGTCGGTGGGCAGCGCGGTAACCGCTCCCCATGGGACATCCAGGAGGCCGGCCAGTCGCGCCCCGTAGGAGAGCAGGCCCCGGCCGGTCTCATCGAGTTCGCCGCCCGGCAGATCGACAAAAACGAGAATCTTGCCGCTGGTGCCCATCAGATCTCCCTCCCGATTTTATGCCCTTCCCAGATGGCCATATCGACCTTGCGGGGAGCGACGCTGTCGCCGATGCGGTACAGTTCCGGTACCTTGCCCTTGAGTTCCATGTAGAGCGAGTCATCAGACTTCTGCCCCATGGCCAGCACCAGCGAATCGAACGGCCCCCACTCATCCCAGACATTGTTGTAGACATTGAAACCCTTGATGTTCTTGGAGCCGGTCTCGCCACCGACTTCCATCACGGCGATGTCGGGGGTGAAGGTGACCCCCTTCTTGAGCAGTCGCTGGCGGGAGAGGTACAGGTCCTGGGTCGGGCCCAGTTCCGCCCCGACGAACAGGCTGGAGGTGATGATATGCACCGTCTTGCCCTGGTCGGCCAAAAATTCGGCGGTGGAGGTGGCCCGGTGGTGTCCGTCGTAATCGATCAGGCAGACCTTTTGACCGGTCTGCACCTCGCCGTTCAGCACCTGCCAGACATTGAAGACCGAGGGGCCGTCGGCGCCCCCCACCGGCTGCTGCTTGGGGAGGCTGCCGGTGGCGATGATGACCACGTCCGGCTTCTCCGCCAGAATCTGTTCGGCGGTAACTTCAACTCCCAGCTTGACCTTCGCACCGGACTTGCTGACCTGCTCCTTCTCGTTGCGGATGATGACGCCGAATTCATCGCGTCCGGAGCCCTTCATGGCGGTCAGCACCTGGCCTCCCAGGGCTTCGTTTTTGTCGAAGAGGGTGACATTATGGCCCCGGCGCCCGGCCATCTTGGCGGCCCACATGCCGCCCGGTCCGCCGCCGACAATCATGACCTTCTTCCTGATGGCTGCCTTTTCCAGCGTCCCTTCACCCCACTGTTTCTCTTCACCGACGGCCGGGTTCTGGATGCAGCCCAGCGTCTTGTTGACCCCCATGCGGCCGATGCAGCCCTGGTTGTCGGCCACGCAGTAGCGGATGTCATCCAGGCGTCCTTCGAAGGCCTTTTTGGGCATAAACGGGTCGCAGATCAGTCCGCGGCACATGCCGATCATGTCGGCCTGGCCGGCGGCCAGGACTTTCTCGGCCATGACCGGATCGTTGATCCGGCCGGTGCAGAAGACCGGCAGTTTGAGGCGTTCGCGCATTCCGGCCGCCAGTGGGATGGTATAGCCCAGCGGGGTGTGCATCGATCCTTCCACCAGGTACAGGTTGTAAAAGGTGGCGATGGAGAGATCCATGAAGTCGATCAGACCGGAGGCCTCGAAGCGGGCGCCGATCTCCTGGACCTGGGCCAGGTCCAGCCCGCCCGGGATCATCTCGTCGGCGCACATACGGATGCCGAGGGTAAAGTCGTTGCCGACCGCCTTTCTGACTGCACTGATGAACTTGAGCGGCGCGCGCATGCGGTTCTCCAGGGATCCGCCGTACTCATCCTGGCGATGGTTGGTCAGTGGAGACAGGAACTGACGCGCCAGGCTGGAATGGCCGAACTGGATCTCGATCCCGTCAAATCCGCCTTCGCGCACATGGATGGCGCTGCGGGCAAAGTAGCGGGCGACCTCCTCGATATCCTCAGGTTCCATCTCCTTGGGGATCTCCCGGAAAAGGATGTCCGGGACCGGGCTGGGAGCCCAGACCGGCAGGCGGGAGATGGCGCCGTCGCACTGCTGACCGTTGTGGTTGATCTGAGCAAAGATCTTCGCATCGTACTGGTGTACATAGTCGGTGATCTTTTTGAAGCCCGACAGCACCTCGGCGTGGTAGACGTCGATCAGTTTCTCGTAGGCCCGGTCGGTGGGATGAACACTCATCTCCTCGGTTATGATCAGGCCGGCGCCGCCTTTGGCGCGCTCACCCCAGTAGTACATGTGGCGTTCGCTGGGGAGACAGTCTACCGCGAAGTTGGTCAGGTGCGGCTGGAACGAAATGCGGTTCTTTACCTCGACCGTGCCTATCTTGAGGGGTGAGAACAGATTCGGGAACATCATGATTTATGTCTCCTTGAATGAATTACTTAAGCCGCTTCTGCCAGTCGATTGTCGGCGATGGATGTTACACAGCGCTCCAGGCACTCGGGATCACCGCCGTTGATGTCGTTTTTAAGATGCCAGGCCACGGCCGGGCAGCCGCCGTGACACTGGTCGAAGCGTTTGCACTCCTCGCAGGAATGGATGCGCAGGTTGCGGAAGGAGGCGTAGATCTCCGAATTGTCCCAGATTTCCTGAAAGCTGCTACTGCGGAGATCGCCGGCCTCGAAACGATCCGTCTGCAGAAAAGCGCAGGGATACATGTGGCCGGTGGGGCTTACGCAGCAGGTCAGCTTGGCCGCACCGCACAGATTGAGTCCCAGTCCCTGGCGCTCCTGGCTGGTCAGCGAGAAGAAGCTGTCGCCGGTGCGCACGTCGCCGCTGGATGCCAGCCAGTCGGAAAATGCCAATAGTTGGGTCGGGGTGGGACGCAGACTCTCCCAGTTGTCGGCACCTCGTCCGGATGGACGGAAACGGCTGACCCGCAGAGACACGCCCAGAGAGCGGGCCAGTTCGTGCATGGCCGGAATCTCGGAGGCATTCTGGGCGGTCAGGACCGTATTGATGCTGGTGGGGATTTTGGTGGCCGCCAGCAGCTTGACCGCTTGAATGGCGGCGTTGAATACACCCTCTCCACGGACGGCGTCGCAGGTTTCCGATCTGGCCCCGTCCAGACTCACCTGGATGGCAATCAAGCGGTTGGAAGCGAGTCGTGCGACCAGTTCAGGAGTGATCAGAGTGCCGTTGGTGGAGACGCAGGTCATGATACCCCTGGCATGGCAGGCCGCCAGGATCTCTTCGAAATCCGGACGGATAAACGGCTCTCCTCCTCCGAAATTGACCTGAAAGACGCCGGCCGTGTGTAGCTGCTCAACCAGATCGAGCGCCTCGGCGGTGGAGAGTTCGTTGTGGGCCTTTTCTCCCGATGACGAGAGGCAGTGGCTGCAGCGCAGGTTGCAGGCCAGTGTGACCTCCCAGGTCAGATTTACCGGGGAACGCATTCCCATTTCGACATATTTATTGCTCATGGAGAAATCCTTTTTCCAGGAGTTGGGTTACAAATTTATTCAAGGCCTTTTTCTGGGAGTCCGTGGTCCCTTCCGGAAATTCGTCCCGCTTGCGGACGGTCCCGAAAAAATCAGCCGGAAGTAATGTGCCGGTTGCCGCGAAGAGCAGGCGCGGTCCCCTGCAGTCGTAAAACAGGAGACCGAACCCCTCTTGCCGTGCGCGGCAGGACGGATGCAGCTTTATGCCTGCCGCAGCCATCTTAGTAAACCCCGCAGATGCCGTCGATTGCGAGTTCCTCAACCTGAATTTCCTCCAGGATGGCGGGCTCTTCACTGCATGTTACTTCTGCCTGAATTGCTGTTTCCATGTTAATCTCCTTTCTTTTTCGCTCCGTTTCCGGATGCGCTGTTGTGTGCCGTTTTTACTGCAACGGCAATGCCAAAAATATAACAACGATATAGAGCACTGTTTTACAGCGTTTACGGCTGTGCTCATTACTTTCTGATCGGTGATGTGGGGAGAAATAGGGCATCAAGCTATGCCGCACTTGACCGGCAAGAAATGTTGAATGTGGATAATGTCCCCAATGTGTATATTATCTACAATATAATAAACCTTTGTTTTGTAACTAGACAATATCATGGATATGGGAATAATAAAGCCTGTCTGCTTTTATTAGAAAAAAGGGACATCATCGAAGGGAGGGAGACCCCATGTTTGAAAAGAATTCCTGCTGTTCGTATTGCGGATCCAGGTTCCGGATGGCGGAACCCTGGCCGAAAACATGTCAGCGGTGCGGTAACACCAGCTACCTTAATCCGCTGCCGGTGGTTGTGCTGCTGGTGCCGGTGGGAGCGGGTCTGGTGGTGGCCAGGAGGAATATCGAGCCGCGAAAAGGGACTCTGGTGCTGCCGGGAGGCTATCTGGATCTGGACGAGACCTGGCAGGAGGGGGCCGGGCGGGAAATGTTCGAGGAAACCGGCATAAAGGTAGCCGTGAGCGGGATCACTCTCTACGATGTGCAGAATGGTCTGGACAATACCCTGGTGATCGTCGGCCTGGCGCTGAAGCAGCCCAGCAGCTGCCTGAAGCCCTTCTCGTCGTCGGAGACACAGGAGATCGGCCTGATCGAAGAACCGGTTGAGCTTGGTTTTCCGCTGCATAACCTGCTGGTGCGGAGATATTTTGCAGAGTATGAGAAAACCTGAGCTGTAATCTTTATGAAAAACACACATTCCAACATCAGAAAGCTGTACGCCTTTTCCTTCCTGCAGATGACGCTCTTCCCGATGGCGATCATCACGCTGTTCTGGAAGGATCACATCGGCCTCTCACTGACACAAATCCTGCTGCTGCAGGGCCTATTATCGATAGTGATGGTGGTGATGGAGTATCCCAGCGGTTATATCAGCGACCGTATCGGCTACCGGGCCGCACTCAACATCGCTTCTCTGCTGGGCATGGCCGGATGGGGGCTGTACTCGCTGGCGACCAGCTTTGCGCATGTCATGGCCGCCGAGATCCTGCTGGGAATCTCGCTGGCCTTCATCAGCGGTTCGGACAGCGCCCTGTTGTTCGAATCCCTCAAGCAGGAGGGCTCGGAACAGAACTACACCCGCCATCAGGGGCGCATGGGTGGCTATGCCCAGGCCGGCGAGGCGCTGGGGGCGGTCTTCGCCGGCCTGCTTTACGCCTACGCGCCGATGCTTCCCTTTCTCCTGCAGATCGGAGTCTGGCTGCTGGCACTTTTGTTGACCCGCTCGCTGGTCGAACCGCCCAGGGAGATCGCTCCTCACGCCAGTCATCTGCTGGAGGCCTTTCGCACGGCCCGCTATGCCTTCGTGGAAAACCGGAATCTGCGCTACACCATTTTGCTTAACTCGGTCCTTGGAATCGCCTCGTTTTATCCGGTCTGGCTGATCCAGCCCTACATGCAGCAGGCGGGAGTACCGCTGACCTGGTTCGGCCCGGTCTGGAGCGGGGCCAATCTGACCGTGGCAATATTTTCCCTGGCCAGCCATCGTGCCGGTCGTTATCTGGGTGACCGGCTGATGGTGGTACTGTTTCTGATACTGATTGCATCCGGTTATTTCGGGCTGGGTCTGATCGGCGGGATGTGGGGCTTTCTGTTCTATTATCTGCTAACCAGCATGAGAGGCTTAAGGGGTCCGATGATGCTCAATCTCACCCAAAAGGAATGTCCCTCAGCCAACCGGGCCGGCATCCTGTCACTGCAGTCGCTCTGCTTCCGGCTATTGTTTGTCTGCAGCGGGCCGTTGGTGGGTATGCTGGCCGACAGGGCCGGGGTAATGCAAGCCTTTCACTATCTGCTGTATGCCTTCCTGATTGTTCTGCCGCCGCTTGTCTTGCTCTTTTTCAGAAACCTTCCCAAGGAAAAATAGGAATAACAAATACGGATGTTATCTTACAAAAATAATAATGGGGTACCCCGGAATTGCCCGAAGTACCCCATTATTATTGCTCTCCACTGTTTTGGCATTGTGTCGGTTGACGCACACCGGTAAGAATATCCACCTTTAATGACTGAGGTACGGAAATTGGAGTGTGCGGGGAAACCCTGTGCAATTTACATCTTATTGTCGGTGGGTGTTGTTTTGGTGTCGGACGAAGCTTTCGTCAAGGTATTACCCCTTAAGATCACTTTGTCTCCAGCCTTGAACTCGGCAGCATTGCTAAATTGAGCTGTAAGTTTTTTGTCTTTGTCCCCGGCAGCTTCAAGGGTGACATTGTTTTTATCTACGCTAACGACTGTTGCTTCTTCCTGCTGGATGTTCCTCCCATTGTTTCCTGAAACGGGAATTTCATTTGCCAGACATGGAATGGCCAAACCTAACAGTGAAACACAAATCAAGACTGTTTTTGACATTTTTACGATTTTCATTTTCATACCTCCCGAAGTTTTAGATGCTAATTGAGTTGGATGCCTGGTTACAAAACAGTATACGGAGAGCGATGCTGTTGTGCCGTGGATTCATGAAACTTCGGATTGTCCGAAATACGGAACTGACCTACGGCGCAACGTTTGTTTGATGCCATGCAGTTATAGCAGATGACAAACACGACAACAATCGGTCAACTGGCTATTTTTTTTCAGAATAGGAGGTACGACGTAAGATTGAAAAACGGAGAGAATTCCCTGTAAACGGATGGAGTCCGGGAATGGATGGTGTGCTGTAACTGCCCAATCGAATATGGTTTTTATCTATCAAATGATTAAAACGTTAATCCGAAGTACAACCAATTGGTTAGTACGTTTAGTAGCTTGCCTGAAAATTTATGGAATGAACAACAAAAACTTTCTTGATTCGTTCTGATCTTCCGCTCATGGTTCGACAGGCTCACCACGAACGAAAGATCAATGAGTTGTGAAGTTAAAATCCGTTCGCCCTGAGCTTGTTGAAGGGGGGTGGGTTTTTAGCGGCAGATTCGAACTAATCAGGTTATTTCATATCCTTCGTGAAGAACAGCAGGTTCAATAAAAAAACCGGGAGAGCTGAAAGCTCTCCCGGTCGGTACGTACAATCGCGGCATCAACAGATTTGATATGCCGAATTAGCCTGCAGCCGGACGATCGTCAAGATACTGATGTCGCCCAAGCTGCCGAAATGACTACTGTCCGGCGGCCAGCGCGGTAAGCTGCGCAGCAGACAGGGCTCTGAGGGAGGCCGAGCCCATTCCGCCCCTATTGCTGGCGATGGCGGACTGAGTCGAAGATGCTGATGCGGTTTGCTTCGACGATCCGTGGCATCCTGCGCAGTACTGGTTGTACAGAGCAAAGGTTTTGGCAGGAGCCGGAGTCGGTGTCGGGGCAGGGGTCGGCCTTGGAGTAGGAGCTGGTGTCGGAGCAGGGGTCGGCCTTGGAGTAGGAGCTGGTGTCGGAGCAGGGGTTGGCCTTGGCGTCGGAGCAGGAGTCGGAGCAGGGGTTGGCCTTGGCGTAGGAGCAGGAGTCGGAGCAGGCGTAGGCCTTGGAGTAGGAGCAGGCGTAGGAACAGGAGTCGGTCTCGGAGTGGGAGCAGGCGTAGGAGCAGGAGTAGGCCTCGGAGTCGGTGTCGGTCTTACACTGTGTTTCCGGCCACGTCGTCCGTCACGATCGTTATCACGGTCGTCATCACGGTCGGAGTCGGCAAAACTGGTGGAAACGAGTCCTGCGATGAGAAGGCTGCTGATGGCACACACTGAAACTAACTTCTTGGATTTAAAAAACATTGGGTCTTTCCT
>JACMKN010000233.1 GCA_014380135.1 Deltaproteobacteria bacterium | reverse complement strand
GCTGCTGCGCCTGCTTTTGGGCGAACTGGAGCCGCAACAGGGGGAGATCAAGCTGGGGAGCCGGCGCGAGGTAATCTATTTCGACCAGCTGCGCGAACAGCTGCAGCTGGACAAGAGCGTGCAGGAGAACGTGGGCGAGGGCAACGACACGCTGATCATCAACGGCCAGTCACGCCACATCATCGGTTATCTGCAGGATTTCCTCTTCTCGCCGGAACGGGCCCGCAGCCCGGTCAGCATCCTGTCCGGCGGCGAGCGCAACCGGCTGCTGCTGGCCAAACTGTTTACCAAACCCTCCAATATCCTGGTGATGGACGAACCGACCAACGATCTGGATGCCGAAACGCTGGACCTGCTGGAGGACCTGCTACAGGAATACACCGGCACGCTGCTCTTGGTCAGCCACGACCGGGAATTCCTCAACAACGTCGTCTCCAGCACACTGGTGCTGTCCGGCGACGGCACGGTACGAGATTATGTGGGCGGCTATGACGACTGGCTGAGCCAGGCAGCAGCCGAGACGGCCGCCGCTGCCCCGGTTGTGGTAAAAACGGCTCTGGACAAGTCCAAACGTCCGGCCGAACGCGGCCGCAAGCTCTCCTTCAAGGATGAACGCGAGCTGGAAGCGCTGCCGGAACGGATCGCCGCCCTGGAAAAGGAGCAGGCCGCCCTGCACGCCCGCCTCTCCGACCCGGATTTTTACAAGAATGCCGGAAACGAAACGGCCGTCATCAACGCCCGCCTGGCGGAACTGGCAAAGGAGCATGAGTCAGCCTTCCTGCGCTGGGATGAGCTGGAGAATTTAAAAGGGTAGCTGCGCCCCGAGCAGCTTCAAACAAGGCAGGCCGTCCCGATCCGGGGCGGCCTTTTTTTGTTCGGAATGTGCCTTTTTATGTGACAGCATCAGCTGACTATTGTCGGAATTGATCGCCATATTCTGTTTACAAGCATAGTATGTCTAATAATTATCGACATACTATGCTGCTATCTGCTAAATTGTTGTCATCACACGGGAGATGGCGATTATGACGAACACTTTGCTGCTCAAGAGCATTCCCTATGAAGAGTTTGACTACCAGACTCTGCTGGATTCCGTCCATGGGTATGCCCAACCACGGATGAAGATATCCGGCATGTTGGCCAAAGGGGATATCGTCCGTGTCAAGAAGGGGCTTTATGTCCTCGGCGAGTCACTGCGCCGCAGGCCCTTCTGCCGGGAACTCCTCGCCAACCTCATCTACGGTCCATCGTATATTTCCCTTGAATACGCCTTACACTATCACGGCCTGACGCCGGAACGGGTAGAGACGATTACCTCGGTGACCTGCGGCCGCTCCCGGACTTTCGATTCGCCGATCGGTGCTTTCTCCTATCGAATGATACCAATGGAAGCATTTCGCACCGGTATGGACCAGGTTGAACTGGATGATGGCCGCTCCTTTCTGATCGCCATTCCGGAAAAGGCTCTGGCAGACCGGATCGTAGCCGACCGAGGTGCCGGCATCTCAACGCAGAAGGAGTTGCACGACTATTTGCTGGTCAGTCTCCGTATTGATCCGGCCAGCCTCCGCGACCTCGATCCTGCCCGACTTGCAGAAATTTCCCGGCACTACCGCTCCCGCAGGGTGAAACTGCTGGCCGACCTTGTAAGAAGGCAAAGATGAAGGATGAAGGATGAAAATGGCATGGATGAAACAAAAAAATAAATGTTGAATGAGGGAGCTTGAAAATTCATCCTTCATAATTCATCCTTCATCCTTTTAAAAGGGGTTTTCTCTATGCATGAGGCTGTTACCCGCATGCTTGCCAAGTACGAACCAAAGAGCGTTGACGATTCAGTCAGGGCGCTACGGGAGATTATTCAGGAGGTAGCACTGCTCGGACTCTGGCGCGCCAAGTTTTTTGAGCACGCCGCTTTTTACGGCGGTACGGCCCTGCGTATTCTCTACGGGCTTGACCGATTCTCCGAGGATCTGGACTTCTCGCTGCTGGCGCCTTCCCCCGACTTTAATCTGGCACGATACACGGCATCACTTGAGGAAGAATTGCTGGCGTTCGGCTTCAATGTCCGGGTGGAGATGGTCGACAAGGCTGTTGAATCCGCGGTGCAGTCTGCCTTCCTCAAGGCCAACACCCGTAACGAACTCCTGGTCATTGAGGCCGGAGAAGAACTTACGGGTCAGGTTGCAGCCGGACAGGTATTGAAGGTAAAGATCGAGGTGGACACGGACCCGCCGCCTGGAGTCAACACCCGGACCCGCTATCTGCTGCAACCGATACCGTTTGCCGTCCGGAGCTATTCACTTCCGGACCTGTTTGCCGGCAAGATGCACGCAATACTTTTCCGCAAGTGGAAAAACCGGGTCAAGGGTCGCGATTGGTACGATTTGGTCTGGTATGCCGCCAACCATCCACAGTTGAACCTTGCCCATCTTGAACAGCGAATGCGACAGACCGGCCATTGGAGCAGTGAGCTAAATCTTTCACCTGCTGCGTTTAGCGATTTACTATTCGATGCAATCGACCGCCTCGATGTGAACCAGGCCCGTAAAGATGTGTCGCCGTTCGTTAAGGATCAACAGATGCTCGCTATCTGGTCGCACGACTTCTTTCGTGATGTGGCGAGCCGGATTAATTTTGCAGGATAACAACTTATCTACAAACGAGCATAGCCCCTGAATGTCTCCAGTATTTACAGTTGCCATCCGTAACGATTATCGTTACTATTCAACCATGATAAAATCATTCGCCAGTCGTGAAACAGAGTTGGTTTTCAACGGACGATTTTCTCGTAGACTTCCACATGATATCACCAGGGTTGCCGAGCGAAAGCTGCGCATCATCAATCGTGCCGTATCGTTAAATGACTTGCGTATCCCTCCGGCAAACCATCTGGAGGCCTTGAAAGATGATCGGGCCGGCCAACACAGCATTCGGATTAATGACCAGTGGAGAATCTGTTTTACCTGGAAAGACGGCAACGCAACTGATGTTGAGATCGTGGATTACCACTGAAAGGATACAACATGACAAAGCGAGACTACCCACCCATTCATCCCGGCGAGATACTGCTTGAAGAGTTTTTGAAACCAATGGGTATCAGTCAATACCGCCTGGCTCAGGCTATCCATGTATCCCCAAGACGTATCAATGAGATTGTTCACGGCACACGGGGCATCACTGCCGACACGGCAATCCGCCTGTCTCGCTATTTTGGCACAAGCGCTGAACTATGGCTGGGACTCCAGGCCGACTATGATCTGGAATGTGCACGGGAAAACCTGAATGACGTAATAATTTTACCATTGGCAGCATAACCATTACTCGCAACTGCAGCATTTCCAGTTCCTCTTTCAGATCTACTTACCTGCACTGGGATAAACTGGAAAATTTATCAGGATAATTGAGCTACAAACAATGCAGGCCGTCCCGATCTGGGGCGGCCTGCTTTTGTGCGAAATGTGCCTTTTTTATTTGCTGGCGGGGATGATACCGGGATAGAGCATCAGAGTATGTCGTAAGCCTTCCACCAATCAATCTGCTTTAATGATTTTCGGATTTATGATATTGATCCAATCTGGTCATGAGGCGGCAGTTAGCCAAAGATTGTAACTCTGGTCTGAGCGCAAGGGATTCCTGCGGGATGTAACCTGAAAACCCATTCGTCAGTTTCAACGTACTCTTTCAATGCAAGCGTTACTCGGGAAGTGTTACTCCCTCTCAGATAAGAGATTTCCGCGGAGCAATGCAGGGAAGAGCAGACAAAGGAATCATTCTGACGACCGGAACATTCACAGTAGAAGCCAAGAAAGAAGCAAGGAGAGATGGTGCACCGCCTATCGAGCTTGTCAATGGGGATGACCTGGTGACTCTTTTTGAAAATCTGGAGTTCGGGCTTCGTCCGCGCAAAACTTTTGATGTTGACGACAAATTCTTTGACGAATTCAGATAGTTGAAGCGTGCCAAGGGTAGTTATGCCTCAAGCTCTTGCATTGGTTGTATGGTAATGGTCAGACCCATACCATGAAGAACGTTAAATAGACTGGTGAGTTCCGGATTACCTCGCTTGGAAAGCATCTGGTAGAGACTCTCGCGTTTTACGTGCGAT
>JACMKN010000232.1 GCA_014380135.1 Deltaproteobacteria bacterium | reverse complement strand
TGGAGTGACTCCCTCTGAACACAAGGAACTGAAAGGATTGACACAAAAAAACGAGAATCTGCGCGACCATATGACCGACCTGGAACTGATCTTCACCATGCTGGGCGAAAAGGTTACGACCGAGATATCGGAGGCTGAAAACCGGATACCTTCTTGAAAAACAAAAATGTGGCCAAACGGGGCGGAAACGTAGCCGGCACGGCCCGCCGGGAAACCGAAAAGGAGCTGGGCAGAAGCATCGTCAGCAAACAGAATTATCTGCCAAAAGAACTACCCGGCGATAAGAAAAAATAGGCAGGTAAAGGCCGATCTTGAGCGGTTGGGCTGGCGGGTGATAACCGTCTGGGAGTGTGAACTCCGGGAACCGGATCATCTGGCGGCTCGGCTGGATGCCGATTTAAAAAGTGAGTTCCAGAAATAACATACTTAATTCAAATATCGGCCAAGTGGCCACCATTCATATCTTCCATAGAGTACGACTTCTGAGTTTCGGAGAAAACCATGACCAAACCCAACATGTCGAAAAAGCTGGCAAGAGAAGTCACCAAAGGGCATATCTCACCGTTTGAGCAGATCCGCCGCACCAACGACGCTGGTAACGAGTACTGATCGAGCCGGGATTTCGCCCAAGTTCTTGGCTATTCTGATTACCGGAATTTTGAACAGGTTATCAATAAGGCCCGCACAGCCTGCTTTAACAGTGGTCAGAGAATAGACGATCATATCGTTGACGTCACCGATATGATCGAAGTCGGTAAGGGTGCGAAACGAGAAGTAAAAATCGCATTTTTGTCCCGCTATGCTAAATGCTTACTCGAAATAAGGCAGATTAAGGAACCCATGGGCAACATAAAAACGTACTATCTGACCTAAAACCACCCACTAAGAGAGATGGACAAAGAAGACCGGATAATGGAATTGTCGCAGACCTGGGCCGCGATCCGCCCTCAGTAAGCCATCCTGATTAAAATAACTTCCCCATTGTATCCATAATCAGCTTATGCTATGAGCAATTTTACTCAATTCATTGAGTAAAATCAGGATTGAAGGAATTGATATGTTCAAACGGTCGATATTGAAAACGATTCTGGAACGACTGCGCGAGCCACGCTGCTTTATCCAGGTGTTGGCCGGTCCCCGGCAGGTGGGTAAGACCACCCTGGCGCAACAGGCAATGGCTGAGTTGACCATGCCCTGCCATTATGCTTCGGCAGACGATGCGTCAAGCGGGAGTGCCATCTGGCTGGAGCAACAGTGGGACATCGGGCGGATTCGGGCCCGCAATGATGGTGGCGCCCTGCTGGTGCTGGACGAGATCCAGAAGATACTGCGTTGGTCCGAGGTGGTCAAACGTCTGTGGGAGGAAGATGGCCGCACGGGAACCGACCTGAAGGTCATGCTGCTCGGGTCGTCCCAGCTGCTGCTGGCGCAAGGGTTGACCGAAAGCCTTGCCGGCCGGTTCGAGGTGGTGCCGGTGCGGCACTGGTCTTTGACAGAAATGAAAGATGCCTTTGGCTTTGCGCTGGAACAATTCCTGTTTTTCGGCGGTTATCCCGGTGCCGCGCCGTTGATCGACGACCGCCAGCGCTGGGGTCGATACATCATCGATTCACTCATTGAATCAACCATATCGCGCGACATCCTGATGATGACGCGGGTGGACAAGCCGGCACTCCTGCGGCGCCTGTTCAAGCTGGGCTGCGATTATTCCGGCCAGATGCTCTCTTATCAGAAGATGGTGGGGCAACTGCAGGATGTGGGAAACACGACCACACTGGCCCATTATCTTGACCTCCTCGAAGGGGCGGGGATGGTGGCAGGTTTGCAAAAGTATGCCGGTCAGTCGGTACGAAGCCGTGCATCAAGCCCGAAACTCCAGGTGCTCAACACCGCGCTGCTTTCATCTCAGTCCCCCTTTGATCTGGCGACCGCCATGGAGCAGCGTGACTGGTGGGGACGGTTGGTGGAGTCTGCCATAGGCGCACATATCATGAACGGCATAGTCGGAACGGATATGGAATGTTTTTACTGGAGAGAGGGAAGCCTGGAGGTCGATTTTGTACTGCGTCGCGGCGGGATGGTAGCCGCCATTGAAGTGAAAAGCAGCCGGTCCAAGGAAACCCTGCCCGGCATGGATGCCTTTGCCCGCGCCTTCAATCCGCAACGAAAACTGCTGGTCGGCGGCCAGGGGATAGCGGTTGGCGAGTTCCTGTCTGAGCCGGTGGAAACGTGGCTGCTTAAATGACGTATTCAATCCGCCAATTGAATTCGGCGATGGGTTCAACCTTCGCAGCCGGTACCGTACGGTCCAGTTCAACGTATCTATTCCTGACTAACAAATTGTGACGACACTGTCGACACAATTGAGCTGAAGCCATTTTATTGAGATTCTTCCTGTAAAAACCCCAGTTGATGATGCTTCAAATCAGAATACTCCTTGAACACTTCCCCATTCCCCTGCACGAAAGAGAATCCCGAAATTCCGGTCGGTAATGGAATCGTCGCAGACTTCGGTCACGATCACATATCACAATCCACCCCAACCCGCACTCATTCGACGAGCCCCACTATAAACCCTTGCTTTCTCACTCCGGCTAAATAATACTTGGCCCTTCAGCAATCCGTACAAATCCTGCCAACGCTCGCGCAATGGCCTGCCATTAAAGTAATAAAACTGGAAGTTAAGCGATGAGAGTCTTTGCCAACCTGTTCCTGATCCTGTTTCTTGCCGATGGGGGCTTCTCCCTTGTTGACGAGCTTGTCTCCCTGTTTTCCCCGCTGATGCCCTTTACTGCATTGCGGAGCCTGCTGGCAGTCACCGTCATCGTCATGGCCGTTCCGCTCTACCTCTGTCTCGGTATCGACCGGCGGCTGCCCAAACGGGTCTTTCTGCCCCTGTTGATCTTCGTCTACTGGTCGCTCATATCCACCTGGCTTTTTCCGGTTCTGGCCGATATCCGGATCTACGGACTTCTGATGGCGGGCGTACAGGTCGTGCTCGGCTCGCTGCCGCTCTGCTGTTTCCGGAAGGGGGGCGCCCGCAGCCTGACGATGCCGCCCGAGCTGTTCGCTGCCCCGTTTTTCAGCCTCAGGAACACGCTGATCTTCAGCGCGGCAAACCTGCCGGTTATCCCGCTGGCCCTGGTGTTGCTGGTCTTCTGTGCGGCGAACGCGTACATGGCCGAGCATACCTCGGGCTTCATGCGCCTTGAGCCCGGCGGACTCAAGATGACCGAGAAGATCTACAGGCGCGACAACCGCACGATCCGTCTGGCAGCCATGATTCACGTTGGGGACAGGCAATATTATGACGAGCTGGCGGGTTCGCTCGCTGCGGGCCGGCTCAT
>JACMKN010000231.1 GCA_014380135.1 Deltaproteobacteria bacterium | reverse complement strand
GAGCAGCCCACCGTAGAGGATACAATTTCGATCCTGCGCGGCTTGAGAGAACGCTTCGAGGTGCATCACGGCGTCAAGATCCAGGACAACGCCCTGGTAGCGGCCGCCACCCTTTCCAACCGCTACATTACCGAACGATTCCTGCCGGACAAGGCCATCGACCTGGTGGACGAAGCCTGCGCCATGCTGCGCACCGAGATTGATTCACTCCCGACCGAACTGGATGCCATCAGCCGCCGGGTCATGCAGCTGGAGATAGAAGAACAGGCTCTCAAAAAAGAGAAGGATGCGGTCAGCAAGGAGCGACTGGAAAGTTTGCGCCGGGAATTGTCCGGCGACCGGGAGCGGGCGACCGCCATGCGGGCCCAGTACGATTCGGAGAAAGTGGCGATCCAGCGCATTCAAGGCCTGCGCGAACAGATTGAGAAGACCCGTCGCGACATCGAACAGGCCGAGCGCTCCTACAATCTTGAACAAGCCTCCAAGCTGAAATACTCCGAACTGCCGGGGTTGGAGACCGCTCTGAAAAATGAAGAGAACGCCCTGAACGAGAAACAGGGCGGGCAGAAACTGCTGCGGGAAGAGGTCACCGAGGATGAAATCGCCGAAATCGTGGCACACTGGACCGGTATTCCGGTCACACGACTGGTGGAGGGAGAACGGGAAAAACTGCTGCGGCTGGAGGATATCCTTCACGAGCGGGTGATCGGCCAGGACGAGGCGGTACAGCTGGTGTCCGACGCCGTGCTGCGGGCACGTTCCGGCATCAAGGATCCGCGCCGCCCGATCGGCTCGTTCATCTTCCTGGGCCCGACCGGGGTCGGCAAGACCGAGCTGGCCCGCACCCTGGCCGTTTCACTGTTCGACTCGGAAGTGAACAGGGTACGCATCGACATGTCCGAATACATGGAAAAATTTGCCGTATCGCGGCTGATCGGGGCGCCTCCCGGCTATGTCGGTTATGAGGAGGGTGGCCAACTGACCGAGGCGGTCCGCCGTAAGCCCTACTGCGTGCTGCTGTTCGACGAGATCGAAAAGGCCCACCCGGACGTGTTCAATATCCTGCTGCAGATCCTGGATGATGGCCGGGTGACCGACAGTCACGGCCGCACGGTCAGCTTCAAGAACACCGTCATAATCATGACCTCCAACATCGGCTCCTCATATCTGCTGGAAGGTATCACGGCCGGTGGTGAGATCCGCGAAGATGCCAGAGCAGCCGTCATGAACGAACTCAAGTTAGGCTTCCGCCCCGAATTCCTGAACCGGGTCGATGATATCGTACTATTCAAACCCCTGCATCTGGACGAGGTTAAACGCATCGCCGGCCTGCTGGCGGAACAGCTCAAGCAGCGCTTGAAAGAACAACGTATAACACTCGAAATATCCGATGAAGCCATGGGATTCATCGCCCAGGCCGGTTATGATCCGGTCTATGGCGCCCGACCGCTGAAACGCTATCTGCAGCGGGAACTGGAGACCCGCGTAGCGCGGGCCATCATCGGCGGAAGTGCACATGAGGGAAGCGTGTTGAAGGTGGATGTGGAATATGGCAGGTTGATCCTGCGTTAAAAAATCAAAGTACAAACTGTCTTTATGACCTTCATGCTTCATGCCACTAAAAAAGCCCGAATATTCCGGGCTTTTTTAGTGGCTTCGTACAGATACTCAAAGTTTAACCGATCTGCACGCCCTTGATCGTCTCCCCGCCATCTTCCCGCGCCTGACACAGGTAGCGATCGACCTTGTCCAGAAAAATCTCCGTCGTAAAGCCCGGTTTCTGCTGGCTGGCCGTAAAACCTGCCACCCCGAAACCGGCCGTCATCCGCAATTCCTTGTCGTACATTTTGACGGTCATCGTTGTAATTCTGAGCCGCAGGCGCTTGGCGACAATCATCGCACCGGCCGTATCGGTTTCCGGCAGAACCACCATGAAGGCATCTTCACCGTAGCGGGCGATCCAGTCCACATCCTTGCGGATCGACTCGGTCAGGCACTCGGCGGTGCGTTTCAGCAGCACGTCACCCGAATAATGTCCGAATTCGGCAACCGTCTCGCTGAAGCGGTTTATACCCACCAGGATCAGGGCCAATGAACGCTCATAGCGGTAAGCGCGCTTGACCTCCTGAAGGATATGCTCGTCCATGTAGCAGCGATTGAAAATTCCGGTGGGAGGATCGATCAGCGAGAGACTCTTGATCTCTTCAATATATTTGTTTCGGGCGTTTTCCAGTTCAAGAATGCGGCGGGCGGTTTTCAGACGGGCGGTCAACTCGGCCTGGTGGGCCGGCTTGACCAGGTATTCATCAGCACCGGCCTCCAGACCGGCAATGATGTCGTTTTTGGAATCCAGCGAGGTCAGGATGATGATGTAGGTATAACGGCCCGATTCTTCCTCACGAATGGCCCGGCACAGCTCCAGACCACTCATCTCCGGCATGATCCAGTCGGTCATCAGGATCGGATAATGCCCTTTTCTGAAGATTTCCAGCGCCTCTTTGCCATTTTCAGCGGCGACAACGTCATAGCCGGCCGTTTTCAGGTTCGCTTCCAGAACGCTTCGCTGCAGGCGATTGTCATCTACTATCAGAATGGGGAACTTAATCGGTACGGGTTGATACGGATCATTCATAATCAAAGTTCCTCTGAAGCAGA
Organism: Deltaproteobacteria bacterium; assembly: GCA_014380135.1. Taxonomy (GTDB): domain Bacteria; phylum Desulfobacterota; class Desulfuromonadia; order Geobacterales; family Pseudopelobacteraceae; genus JACRCG01. The sequence continues at coordinate 3,125 of JACMKN010000231.1, read as the reverse complement.
GTCAGTCCCTTTCAGCGAGAAACCGGCCATTGACAACGTTTATCGGAGTTCCGGCCTGCCAGGCGGCCAGATTGGCGGCCACGATACTCACCAGGCGCCGGCGGGCGGCCAGCGAGGCCCAGGCGATATGCGGTGTAAAAACGCAGTTGGGGGCGGTCAGCAGCGGGTTGCCGGCCAGCATCGGCTCATGGGCAACCACATCCAGTCCGGCGCCGGCAATCTGTCCGGAACGAAGCGCCTGCGCCAGGTCCTCTTCGTTGACCAGACCGCCCCGGGCCAGATTGAGCAGATAGGCGCCCGGTTTCATCAGACCAAGCAGGGCAGCGTTTACAAAGCCGCCGTTTTCGGGTGTCTGCGGACAGTTGAGGCTGACCACGTCCACCGTTGCAAACAGCTCTTCCAGCGGCAGAAAACGCAACGCTTCGTTTCCCAAGTCCTGCGGAATACGGGGCGCGTAAGCGACTACCCTCATCCCGAAGGCCCGGGCGACACGAGCCACGGCCCGTCCGATCGTGCCGTAGCCGACAATTCCCAGGGTCAGGCCGTCCAGTTCGATCAGGGGTGTTTTCCAGAAAGAATGGTCCGGGCAGCTGACCCATTCACCCGCTTTTACGGCGGCATCGTGCAGGCCGGCGTGCATCGTCAACTCCAGCAGCAGGGCAAAGGTCGTCTGCACGACCGATTCGGTCGAGTAGGCCGGCACGTTGGAAACCGGAATCCCGAGGCGGCCGGCGGCCTCAATATCAACATTGTTGTAGCCGGTCGCCAGCATCGAGATGTATTTAAGTTTCGGCAAGGCCTGCAGCGCGGCCGCATCCAGTTTGACCTTGCTGATCAGGAGCACATCGGCATCCCTGGCCCGTTCCAGCTTCAGTTCCGGCGGAGTGCGGTCATAGATCGTACATTTCCCCAGTTCCTGCAGCGGGTTCCAGGGGTTATCGCCCGGATTTATCGTGTAGCCATCCAGGATGACGATTTTGGTTGTGTCACTCATGCCGACAGCTCCTTCTCTTGCTTCATTAATGATTCAAGGTTCTTCCGTTGCCGTTTCAGTCTCCTCGGTGCCTTCAGGTACTACAACATCATCATCGCTGCGCTCGAGTTTCCGTTGCTTCTTTTCATCCTTCTTCTTGTTTTTTTCCATTTCCTTCTTGCGTTTTTCAAACGAATAATTCGGCTTGGCCATAATAATCCCCCTCTGTAAATGAAATAATTCCCTGTGCTATCCTGCCGTGTGATGACTCTTAGAGAGGTAATAGTCGTAACTTCCTTCATACACCCGCATCTCGCCATGATCAACCTCAAAGACACGATCGACCAGCAATCGCAGAAAATGTCGGTCATGGCTGACCAGCACGATCGTACCGCCGAAATTCCGGAGGGTTTCCAGCAGAATCTCGCGTGAGCGAATATCCAGATGGTTGGTCGGTTCGTCCAGGATCAGGAAGTTTACCGGCCGGCTGAGGATGGTTGCCAGCACCACCCTGCTCTTCTCGCCCCCCGAGAGGTTCTCGATCCGTTTGTCAACGGTGTCCCCCGAAAACAGAAAGGCTCCCAGAAGATTGCGGATCGTGCCGATATTGGCCAGCGGCATGGCTTCCTGCAGCGTCTCAAAAACTGTCATCTGCGGGTTGAGCAGTTCCATGGCATGCTGACTGAAATAACCGATCTCCACATTGGCGCCGATGGTCATGCTTCCGCTGCTGGCTTCGGTCTGGCCGGACAGTATTTTAAGAAAGGTCGATTTACCGGCGCCGTTGACACCGACCACGGCAATTTTATTCAGTCTTCGCACCATGCCGCTTACGCCGCTGAAAACCTGCTTGTCCTGACCGTCGGGTGTAAGCCAGACTTTGCCGAGGCTGTCAAAAGCCGCCACATCGTCGCCGCTGCGGGGCGGATCGGCAAAACTGAAACGCACGATCCGCTCTTCGGCCGGAATTTCGATGCGCTCGATCTTTTCGATCTTCTTGACCCGTGACTGCACCTGGGCGGCGTGGGAGGCGCGGGCGGCAAAACGGGCGATAAATTCCTCTTCCTTGGCCAGCATATCCTGCTGACGCTTGTGGGAGGCGATCAGCTGTTCAAAGCGGATATCCCGTTCCCGCTCGTAAAAGTCATAATTGCCGCCATAGGTGGTAACCGTCTTGTTGGCGACCTCGATGATGCGCGTGACGACCCGATTCATGAAATCGCGGTCATGGCTGGTCATCAGCAGCGCGCCGTTGAATTCGCTGGAAAGCCACTCCTCCAGCCAGATGATCGATTCCACATCCAGATGGTTGGTGGGCTCGTCCAGCAGCAGGACATCCGGCTTGAGTGTCAGGATGCCGGCCAGTGCGATGCGCATCTTCCAGCCGCCGCTGAACGACTCCACCGGATGGTCGTAGCGGTCGGGACCGATGCCAAGCCCGGTCAGTACCGCCTGGGCACGGCTGTCCAGGTCATAGCCTTCCATATGCTCGAATTCTTCCACCGCGGTTCCGTAGCGTTCCAACAGGTGGGCCATCTCATGATCAGGCAGCGGCTCACACATGGCCGCTTCCATCTGCTTCATCTGCTCGGCCAACCGTACCGTTTCGGCACAGGCGGCCATGACCTCCTCCAGCGCCGAGCGTCCGGACATATCGCCCACATCCTGCGAGAAATAGCCGATCGTGTGCTTTTTGGGAATGATCAGTTCACCGGCATCGACCTCTTCCTGGCCGGCGATGATCCGGAAGACGGTACTCTTGCCGGCGCCGTTGGGGCCCACCAGACCGGTACGGGTGCCGGGCAGAATCTGAAAACTGGCATCCCGGAACAGAATCTGGGAACCGTGCTGACGGGTGATATTGGACAGATGAACCATTAATTAATACTCCCTGCTATGTTGTTTTTCTGAGAAGACGGGTCACGGTACGATCGAAAGAGGAGGCGAAGCGCTGGCGATCCACCAGGCCCAACTGGGCCGGACCGCCGCCCGCGAAACCCTCGGCGCGCAGTTCATGCATCAGATCGCGCACGGAAAGGCGCTCACCCACATTATCCTCGGTATACAATTCGCCGCGCGGATCCAGCGCCACCCCGCCCTTTTCCACAATCCTGGCCGCCAGCGGAATATCGGCGGTAATGACCAGATCCTG